>JANYAJ010000494.1 GCA_025361385.1 Nitrospira sp. | reverse complement strand
GGATATCGGTTCAGGTGGCGGCATCGATTGCTTCGAAGCCTCCCGCCTCGTCGGGCCTTCCGGACATGTCATCGGGATCGACATGACGGACACGATGCTGGCGATTGCCCGGAAGAATGCTCCTATCGTCTCGGCCAATCTTGGCTATCCTGCTTCCAATGTCGAATTTAGAAAAGGCATGGCGGATGCGATTCCAGTGAACGACGGCGCCGTCGATCTGATCATCTCCAATTGTGTGATCAACCTGGCGCCGGATAAACGGAAGGTCTTCAGGGAAATGTTTCGCGTCGCCAAACCGGGTGGACGATTTACGATCTCCGATATCGTAGCCGATCAGCCCGTTCCGCAATATTTGGTGCATGACGCTGAAAAGTGGGGCGACTGCCTCTCCGGGGCACTGACGCTCACCGACTATATCGCGGGGATGGTGGGAGCCGGCTTCCTGGGTATTCATCTGCTCAAGTCCTCGCCCTGGCAGGTGATCGATGGCATTCACTTTTTCTCCGTCACATTGACGGGATATAAACTTCCCGCCGGCGCGCCTCAGTCGACCGTTCGTTATGCCACGCTCCGCGGGCCGTTCAGCCGAGTGGTCGATGAACTGGGCACGACCTATCTCCGAGGCATTCCCCAGCCAATCACGACGGAAGCTGCGTGCCTGTTGAGCCAGACTCCGTTAGCTTCTCACTTCATCTTGTCCTCGGGCCCCCTGTGGTTGGATCGAGCTGATGACCGATGGACCGCGGTCTATCCGTCAGACGCGCCCTGCCTTTGGCAAGGGCATTTCGCCATGCTTGCCGGACCCTTCGTCGAAGCCGCCGATGATGATCACCATCTGTATCGCCGAGGCGAACCGTTGGAGATCTGTTCGAAGACGCTTACAGTATTGGAAGCCGACGGCTACGCTCCTCATTTCGCAATCATCAATCGTGCGGGCCAGCACGCCAGCGGTGATGCCGTCACCTGCTCCCCCGACGAGGGGCGCTGCTGCTGATGAAGGCCCCCTTGAGCGCCAACATGCTAACTCCGCGCCAATGCGCCACGGCTCTTAAGGCCTTGGGCGACGAAACGCGGCTGCGTATCTTGGAATCCTTGCTCATCGGTGAAAAATGCGTGACGGATCTTGTGCAGGAATTAAAGTGCTCTCAACCCCATGCCTCACATCATCTCCGTATTCTTCGAGACTCGGGCCTGGTCGAGGGACATCGGGACGGCAAACAGGTGTGTTACAGAGTTTCTCCCGCGATCCAACGAGCCCTGGCAAACAGGCAAGGACAGGCCTTGGATTTCGGCTGCTGTGAGCTGCGGTTTCCAGAAACAGCTTTAGTAAACATCGGGCACGCACGCTAATCGGGTGACCGATTCCCTGATCGGTCTCACCATTCAGTAAAAGGATCGTATGGCGCTGACCCTTCTGGGACAACATAGCCCCCTCGCCTCCCCAACGGAGCAATTGAAGATGCTCGGGAGGACAGCGAGCTACCCCCCATTCGAGACGCAACTCGATCACATCGGCCTGCTCCCGCTTCGTGCCACCGGGATCACCGTCTTTCAGATCAATGTCGGCAAACTCTGCAATCAGACATGCAAACATTGTCATGTCGATGCGGGACCTGACCGAACCGAACGCATGTCCCGCGAAACGGCGGAGCAATGCATCCGCGCTCTCGCTCAGACCGATATTCCAACGGTCGATATCACGGGTGGGGCACCGGAACTCAACCCCAACTTTCGCTGGCTGGTTGAACAGAGCCGGGCACTGGGTCGCCATGTGATGGATCGATGTAACTTGTCTGTCTTGCTCCTCCCATCTCAAGCGGACTTGGCAGAGTTCCTCGCCGAGCATCGCGTGGAAATCGTCGCATCGCTGCCTTATTACCGCGCCAGCCAGACCGATGCACAGCGGGGTGAAGGCGTTTTTGAGAAATCCATCGAGGCCCTGCAACTCTTGAATACACTCGGGTATGGCCATCCCGGTAGTGGCCTCGCCTTGAACCTGGTCTGCAATCCGGTAGGAGCCTTTCTCCCTCCCAAGCAAGAAGCCATCGAAGCGCAGTTTCGAAAAGAACTCCTGGCTCGCCATGGCGTCGAGTTCAATCACCTCTATACGATCACCAACATGCCGATCAGCCGGTTTCTTGAGTTTCTCCTGGAGAGCGGCAACTACGAGCAGTACATGGGGCGATTGGCCAACGCGTTCAACCCCACTGCCGCGGCTGGCGTCATGTGCCGCTACACGATCTCGGTGAGTTGGGATGGCACTCTCTACGACTGCGACTTTAACCAGATGCTCGATCTGCCGGTGGATCATGGTGCGCCCGCCCATATCCGAGACTTTGATCCGGTTCAACTCAATCAGCGCCAGATCACGACGCGCAACCATTGCTACGGCTGCACCGCTGGATCCGGATCGTCCTGCGGCGGGACGGTCGCCTGAATAATTGTGCATGGCCGATATATAGAGGTATATAGATGAATCAATGTCATGTCTTGTTCGTGCTGAAGAAATACGCGCCTCTGGTTGCTCTCTCGATAGCGGTTCTCATGGGCGTCCCGGCACCAGCCGGAGCCCAGAGGACCACCGCGGATCAACCGACCGGGAAGCTGGTGATTACCGGTGCGAGCACCCTGGCCCCGCTTATCGCTGAAATCGGCAAGCGCTTCGAGAGTCTCTACCCGACCGTCCGCATTGACGTGCAGAGCGG
>JANYAJ010000473.1 GCA_025361385.1 Nitrospira sp. | reverse complement strand
CCGTGAACTGACCACGCCGACCGGCATGGCGCTATTGCGCACGCTGACATCGGAGTTTGGCCCCATGCCGGTCATGAGGCCGACGGCGATCGGGTATGGCGCGGGCGATGCCGATCCCGTGGGCTGGCCGAACGCCTTGCGGGTGTTTCTTGCGAGACCATCGTCCAAAGGCACGCGTGAACAGGATACCGTGCTGCAGGTTGAAACGAACCTCGACGATGTAAATCCCCAAGTCTATGAGCATGTGATGGAGCAGTTACTCTCCCGCGGGGCGTTGGACGTGACGCTTGCGCCGGTCATCATGAAACGTGGACGCCCCGGTGTCGTCCTGACCTGTCTTGTCGCCCGGGCAGAGCTGGATGGGATTCTTGATGTGGTGTTTCAGGAAACGACGGCGTTGGGAGTCCGGGTCTGTGAGCTCATGCGGCAGATCCTCCCTAGACGATTTGTGTCGGTGAAGGTGCCTGGAGGAGTTGTCCGGATGAAGATTGCAGATGTAAATGATACGACGACCAAGGCGGCTCCGGAATATCTCGATTGTAAGCGAATCGCCGAACGAACGGGCCGTCCCGTAAAAGCGGTACTCGACGATGCGGCGCTCGCCTATGCCAAACGGCGGGTGACCAGGACGACGGGTCCGCGATGACGGTCTTCCTCTACAGCCTCCTATTCCTTGTCTCCGTTGCTGTGACGTTGGGCGCTTGCACGCTCTTCACGAACGCCATTGAATGGCTGGGCAAACGATTCGATCTATCCGAAGGCGCGGTTGGCGGCGTGTTGGCTGCCATCGGCACCACATTGCCCGAAACGTCGATCCCGATCATCGCGATCTTCTTCGGGGCGAGCCGTGCGGAAGCGGAAGTGGGTTTGGGCGCGATCCTAGGCGCGCCCTTCATGTTGAGCACCCTGGTGATCCCCATCCTGGCGATCTTGCTGGTGGTCTATGCCGGTTTCGGGAAGCGAACGGCGATGTTCAAGTTGAACTATCCCGATGTGAAGGGCGATCTCTCCTTCTTCGTGGTGGCCTATAGTGTTGCGCTGGCCTGTGTCTTTATTCCTTCTCGGCTGGTGCACATCCTGGCTGCCGTCGGGTTACTGAGCCTGTATCTTTATTATGTCAAACTGAAATTCAGTGAGGTGGCCGAGGAGGGAGGCGAGAGTGGAGCGCTTGAACCGCTGTTCTTTGCCAGAAAGGCAGCTGTCCCATCGTTTGGACTCATCGCACTGCAAGCCATCCTTGGTTTAGCCGGTCTGGCATTTGGAGCCCATCTCTTTGTGCTCGCCGCGGAAACGATTGCCGGAGCCCTGTCGATCTCGCCATTGATCCTGGCCCTCCTCATTGCGCCCCTCGCGACCGAGCTGCCGGAGATGTCGAACAGTTTCCTCTGGCTCTATCGAAAGAAAGATCGTTTGGCAGTCGGGAACGTCACAGGCGCCATGGTCTTTCAAGGTACAATCCCGGTCTCGATCGGGCTTCTGGGCACGGATTGGGCGTTGGCTCCGACCGCATTGATCACCATGGTACTCGCGGTGACGGCGGCCACTTTCTTATTGGTACAGGCTGCATGGAGCGGCCTCTGGCGCCCCTGGTTGCTGGGCGGAAGCGCGGTTCTGTATATCGGGTATGTCCTGTACCTGTATTGGATCTAAGCAGGTGATGAGTGATTGGTGAAGGGTGATGAGTATGAAGAACAGCATGAAGAGAACGAAAGATAAACCACTGCTCGGTATCACGATGGGCGATCCGGCTGGGATCGGTCCTGAAGTGATTGCGAAGGCCTTGGCTCTGGCAAAGGTGCGACGGCTTTGTCGCCCGCTGGTGATCGGCTCCTTTCCGGTCATGCAGCAGGCAGTCAAGAGTCTGAAGCTGAAACTGAACGTGATTCGCGTGGAGGGTCACGAGGCAGTGCCTCCACGGGCGCGCGATCTTCCCGTACTGGATCCGCTCGATCGTCCCCTCGGACGGTTCCCTCGTGGGGTCGCCGCGTCTGAGACCGGGGCAGCATCCGTGCTCTTCATCAAGAAGGCCGTGGAGCTGGCGCAGCTGGGTTGTATCGATGGCATGGTCACAGCCCCGATCAACAAAGAGGCGATCAACATGGCCGGCTGCCATTTCCCCGGCCATACGGAACTGCTGGCAGACCTGACCCAGACAGAGGACTCCGGCATGATGATTATCGGCGGGCCGCTCCGAATCATGTTCGTCACGACCCATGTCGCCATTAAAGATTTGCCATCGCTCCTCACCCAGGCGAAGATCGAAAAAGCCATCGGATTGGCCCATCGGGCGTTGAGGGATCTGTTCGGGATTAAGAAACCGAGAGTTGGTGTCGCCGCGTTGAATCCCCATGCAGGTGAACATGGACTGTTCGGGGACGAAGAAGCGCGGATCATTCTCCCGGCGGCTCGTGCGGCGCAGGCCCAGGGCATCCGCGCCAGCGATCCTTTGCCGGCCGATACCCTGTTTGGCAAGGCGGCGAGGGGCGATTACGATGGAGTGGTGGCCCTCTACCACGACCAAGGGTTGATTCCCTTAAAGCTTGTCGCGTTCGGTACCTGTGTGAACCTGACGGTGGGATTGCCGATCATTCGCACCTCGGTCGATCATGGGACGGCGTTCGATATTGTGGGGAAGGGCATCGCAGACCCCGGCAGCTTGGTCGAGGCGATCAC
>JANYAJ010000470.1 GCA_025361385.1 Nitrospira sp. | reverse complement strand
GAATGAAGCGGTGCTGCATACCGATGCGTCGCTCCTGCCTCGCAGGAAACTGGCCTGGCTGCCTGGAACTATCATCTCCTGCCCACTCAACCGGATCGTGCGGTGGTGACCTATCACATGAATCGGCTCCAGCGTCTGTCGGCCTCTCACGAATTCTGCGTAACCTTGAACCGTACGCAGGCCATCGATCCGGCCAAGATCCTGCACCGTATCACCTATCACCATCCGGTCTATTCGCAAGAAGCGGTTGCGGCGCAGAAGCGGCATCACGAGATCAGCGGGATCAATCGAACCTCCTACTGCGGCGCCTACTGGGGCTTTGGGTTTCACGAGGATGGGGTGAAGAGCGCATTGGCAGTCTGCAAGCCATTCGGCAAGGATCTGTCGTCATGAACAGTTGTATCTACACCGGAAACGTTCGACACCGCCGCTTCAGTCCGGTGCCGCACACCTTCACCTACCGGCTCTTCATGATGTATCTGGATTTAGACGAACTGCCGACGGTGTTCAGACCGCACTGGCTTTGGTCTGTCGATCGGAGCAACCTGGCCTCGTTCAAGCGCAGGGATCACTTCGGCGATCCGGCTATTCCGTTGAATGACGCGGTGCGCGAGTTGGTGCAACAACATACGGGTCTGCGGCCAACCGGTTCCATCAGGCTGCTCACCCATCTCCGGTACTTCGGGTATGTCTTCAATCCGGTCAGCTTCTATTTTTGCTACGACTCGTCAGGCGATCACGTTGAGTCCATTGTCGCAGAGATCACGAATACGCCCTGGGGTGAGAGACATTGTTACGTATTGGGGCCGAAAGACAACCTGGCGGTGGGGTCGCGCAAGCGATATCGCCTGAACAAAGTGTTTCACATCTCTCCGTTCATCGACATGAACGCGGCCTACGATTGGAGATTTTCAAATCCGACAACCCAACTGGCCATCCATATGGAAAATCTTCGTGACGGCCAACCATTCTTCGACGCGACGATGGTGCTCAAGCGAAAGGAGATCTCCAGCGCCGCACTCGCGCAGGTACTTGTGCAATATCCCCTGATGACGGCACAAGTCATCGGAGCCATCCATTGGCAGGCGCTGAAGTTATGGCTCAAAGGAGTTCCGTTTCTTTCACATCCGAAGAAAGAGAAGGAGGCGTCGCCAGTGGCGACGGGTCAATCACACCCATGAATCACACCACCATTCCATCCGATTTGACCATCGAGTCTCCCCTGGCCCGGACAGCATCCCCTTCCCGCGCCCTGGCGTGGCTCTATCGCCTCGCCAGGCGAGCGGTGTTCTTCCGGCTAAAACCTCTCCGCCATGGTGCGATTACCATCGCCGAAGGCCATCAGCGACATACATTTGGTGACGTGACCGCAGCCTGTCCGCTTCACGCCACGATTACGGTCCACGATGCCCATACCTATGCCGACCTTGCATTGGGCGGAACGATCGGTGCCGCCGATGCGTTCCGATGGGGCCTGTGGACCTGCGACAACCTGACAACATTGGTGAGGATCTTCGTCCAGAACCGCGAACTATTGGCAGGCATGGAGGAAGGACTGGCGACGCTGACCAAGCCTCTGCTCAAGGCCATTCATTGGCTCAATCGCAACACGAAAGCAGGCAGCAAGAAAAACATCGCGGCCCATTACGATCTGGGAAATGAGTTTTTCCGCCTCATGCTCGACGAGACGATGATGTATTCCTGCGCCTACTTCGAACGGCCAGATGCGACCCTGGCAGAGGCTTCGCGGGCTAAGAACGAACGGATCTGCCGAAAACTGCAATTGTTGCCGAGCGACCATCTGCTGGAGATCGGCACCGGCTGGGGCGGCTTTGCCATCCATGCTGCCTCACAGTACGGGTGCCGCGTGACCACCACGACGATCTCGCAGCAGCAATATACGGTCGCGGTTCAACGGGTGGAAGAAGCAGGACTGACCGATCGTGTCACGGTGATTCTGAAGGACTATCGCGACCTGCCTCAGCTAACCCAGCAATTCGACAAACTGGTCTCGATCGAAATGATCGAAGCGGTGGGTTATCAATTCTTCGAAACATTTTTTGCCGTCTGCAACCGGATGCTGAAACCCAACGGGCTGATGTTGATTCAAGGCATCACGATCGACGAAGGCATTTACGAACAGGCCAAGCGGTCCGTCGATTTCATTCAGCACTTCATGTTTCCAGGAAGCTGCATCCCGTCGGTCGCCGCATTGACTCAAGCCTCTGCAACAGGCGGCGGTCTCAGCCTCGTGCAGTTGGAAGACATCGGGGCCCACTATCCCTTCACCCTGCGCGCGTGGCGGCACAATCTGTCAGAAAGAGGTCCACAGATCTCGGCGCTAGGCTATCAACCGGAGTTTCTCCGCCTCTGGCATTTCTATCTTTGCTACTGTGAAGGTGGATTCCTCGAGCGCTCCATCAGCGATGTGCATCTCCTGTTTGCAAAGCCTGGGTGGCGCGCCGCCTCCGTCGAATGCTGAGCCGAATCTGGAACGTCTTGGGATTTCAAGCTGCGTGGTTCGCCTGCGTCCTTGGGGCCGCGCACGATCACCCCTGGCTCGGCCCTCTCGCGGTCTTGCTTCTCTTGACGGGGCACATCGCGACCGTGCCGGACTGGCAGCAGGCCGTTCGCCGTATCCTGTTCATCGGCCTGCTCGGAATGTTTGTCGACAGCATGCTGGGTTTTGTGGGAGTGCTCCAGTATCGAGACGGCCTGGGCGCCGGTTGGATCTGCCCCCCTGGCTGACCGCGCTCTGGATGGCCTTTGCGACGACGCTGAAATCTTCCCTCGGCTGGCTGGAGGGACGTTATGCAGCCACAGCGATCGCGTGAGGAATCTTCGGTCTCCTCAGTTATTACGGCGGTCATGCGGTAGGAGCCTTACGCGTGAGAGGAGACCTTGTTGACGGCCTTCTGGTCTTAACGGTTCTTTGGGCAGTTCTACTTCCAGGGCTCTTGTGGCTGGGAGCAGCATCCAATCTCAAGCCGAAAATAGAGAGAGGTTAAATCGGCCAGGGAGTCGGTAAACCCTGCCCCGATCGGATATCTGTCTCGGCGAGAGGCTCCACGAAAAGTCAGATGCGATCCGCCCGCGAGCAGTGTAGAATGCCAACGACGACCTTACTTTCTAGGAGACACGATGGCAATCGAGACTCACAAGCAACAACTGGCCATGGCATTTCACGACACACAGTCGTTTAAATGGGATCCTGGAACCGGGTTCACCCTCGCGTCCGGCTTGAAGAGCCCTTTCTACGTCGATTGCCGGTCTTTGATGGCCCATCCAGGCTCACGCCGTCTCGTGGCAAGCCTGGCCTATGAGGCATTGAGGCCGGTCGAACTTGATTGCCTTGGCGGACTAGAAATCGGAGCGATCTCCATTGCAACCAGCATCTCGGATTTTGCCTTTTCGGCCCAGCCCGCGCGGGCGTGGCGGACCTTCGTGGTGCGGAAGCAAGCGAAGGATCATGGGCTCGGGAAACTCATTGAAGGATCGTTTCGACCAGGGGATCGAGCCGTGATCGTGGACGATGTGCTCACAAGCGGGGGATCACTCCTCAAGGCAGTAGCGGCGGCCAGGGGCGCGGGCCTGACGGTGACCCACGCGTTGGTGATTGTTGACCGGAAAGAACAGGAGGGGCGTCGGAAGGTGGAAGCGGAAGAAC
>JANYAJ010000467.1 GCA_025361385.1 Nitrospira sp. | reverse complement strand
TCGATCGTTTCCCTTAGAGCTGCAATCCCTGGTTGTCGCGGCACAGGTACGGCTCACTGCCAGCCATGCGGTCGAGCGACTATGGGCGCGAGACCATCGACTGTGGAAACAAGACCCTACCGACATTACCAATCGTCTCGGCTGGCTGACCGTCATCGACGACATGAAAGATCGAACCGAGGAATTGCGGGCCTTCGCAACCTCGGTGAAGAATCGCGGCATTCGCGATGTCGTCCTGTTGGGAATGGGTGGCAGCAGTTTGGGGCCGGAGGTGCTGCGTGCTTCGTTTGGATCAGGCCGTGGCTTCCCGCGCCTGTGGGTCCTCGACTCCACTGTCCCGGGATGGGTTGGACAGGTCACAAAGGCGATCGACCCCGCTCGAAGTCTGTTCATCCTCGCGAGCAAGTCCGGCGGAACCATCGAGGTCATGTCCCTCTTCGCCCACTTTTGGGATTTTGTGCAGAAAACCGCAGGCCATCAAGGCGGGAAACAATTTATCGCCATTACCGATCCGGGCACGGGGTTAGAAGCACTCGCAACGGAGCATCAGTTCTTGCGCATCTTTACCAGCCCTCCGGACATCGGTGGGAGGTACTCGGTTCTGTCCTATTTCGGGTTAGTCCCGGCGGCGTTGATGGGGATCGATGTGGCAGAGTTGCTGGCACGCGCTGCGATGATGGCTCGAGTCTGCCATGTGCAGTCTCCGCTCGAACACAACCCCGGCGCCGACCTTGGCGCGACGATGGCCGCACTAGCCCAAGCGGGACGAAACAAAATCACACTCATCACCTCACCCCAGATCTCGGCATTTGGTTTATGGGCGGAGCAGCTTCTCGCAGAAAGCACAGGCAAGGAAGGAACCGGCCTGATCCCCGTCGCACTTGAACCAGTCGTCTCACCGACCGCCTATGGCACCGACCGACTCTTTGTGTATCTCCGGCTCAAAAACGATCTCAATAGGCCGCTTGACCACCAAGTCGCCAAACTTGCGCGACAGGGACATCCGGTCCTGACATTCACGCTCAAAGACCGTTACGATCTCGCGACAGAGTTTTTCCGGTGGGAAGTCGCGACAGCCATCGCAGGCCATCTTTTGGGCATTCACCCGTTCGATCAACCGAATGTCCAGGAAAGTAAAGACAACACCGCTCGGGTGCTGAAAACAATCGAGTCTACCGGCAAGTTGCCGAAGCAGGTCACCGTCACTCCGGCTAAAGCGGCGGTACTGCTGAAGCGACAATGCCGTCCCGGTGTCTATGTCGCGATCTTGGCCTATACGACGCCTTCCCTCAAGATGGAGCAGGCCATTCGTTCGCTGCGGAGAATGCTCGTCTCCCATCACCATGTGACCACGACGGCCGGTTATGGACCGCGCTATCTCCATTCGACAGGCCAGCTCCATAAAGGAGGCCAGGATAGCGGAATATTTCTGCAGCTCATGGACCAGATGAGTCCCGATATGGCCATCCCGGGAGCAGCCGTGACCTTTGGTATCCTCGCCCGAGCGCAAGTAGCCGGCGATATACAGGCGCTACATGCGCATGATCGACAAGCCATCGTCCTGCCCTTGGGCAAGAACCCGATTGCCACGATACAGGCGCTCACGAAATCCCTTGCGCCTCGTACTTCAACAGGCCGTTCCTCCACGACCCGTACTGGAACCGGCCGCGCGCGTAAGAACTAGGATGCCCGCCGTCCCCGACATTCGCATCTCACAGAACAACCACGCCTGGGCTGTCGCCGCCGCAGAGTTTGTGCAGGCGGTGGGTCAAGAAGCTATTCGCGCGAAGGGACAATTCCTCATCGCGCTCTCCGGCGGTAAGACGCCGGAAATTCTGTACCGGGCGCTCACCTCGCCTTCCTTCGCCGGGCGGTTCGATTGGTCCAGAACCGTATTTTTCTTCAGCGACGAACGGTGCGTCCTTCCAGATGACCCTCGGAGTAACTACGCCCTCGCGTACAACACACTGTTCACTCCTCTCCACATTGCGCCCTCACAGGTCTATCGTATGGCAGGGGAATCGCGTGACCCGCGGGCGGCGGCCTTTGAATATGAACAGCAGTTGAGGCGCGCTACCAAGACGACAGCCCTGACTCAGCCACGTCTGGATCTTATCCTCTTAGGGCTGGGAGAGGATGGCCATACGGCTTCCCTCTTTCCCGGAACAACACCGAGGCAGGACCGTCAATGTGCAATTGCGGTCACCCAATCTCCGAAAGATCCACCGACCAGATTAACCATGACCCTAGGTGTGATCAACCGGGCGAGTGTGATACTGTTTCTCGTCGCGGGAGCCGGCAAAGCCGGAGTCGTGAGAGCCATACTCGATCCGAAGACCGAGGCTGAACGACAGCTCCCGGCTGCGTTGGTTACGCCAGAAGACGGGCGCCTTGTCTGGCTTCTCGACCAAGCGGCTGCCGCGGAGCTTCCGATAGATCGATAGCGGACGATTCCACGTGAGGACTCGATGATTGTTGCCGGTGATATTGGGGGCACGAAAACTCACTTAGCGCTGTACGACTGGAAGAAGGACCGCGTCGACCCCGTCCGACTGGAGTCGTTCCACAGTGCCGACTACACCTCACTTGAGGACATGCTCACGGAATTTCTTGTCCCGCCGAAACCTCCGACACCGATCGACGAATACGAAGCCGAGAAGGACAACGCTGCCGAGCCCGAAGAGGAGCGCCCAGCGGAGGTACCGCTGAAGATCGAGGCGGCTTGTTTCGGTATTGCCGGCCCTGTCATCCAGAACCATAGTCAAACGACCAACCTTCCGTGGATAGTCGATGGCGCCGTGTTGGCGAAACGTTTCGAGATCCCGAACGTGCGGCTTCTCAACGATCTCGAAGCTATGGCCCACGGCATCTTGCTGCTCCGAGCGGACGAAGTCGAAGTGTTGAATGCTGGAACGCCCCCGCCGCACAATCAGGCGCTTGCACTGATTGCAGCGGGAACCGGATTGGGTGAAGCCATCCTCTTCTGGAACGGCTCCCGCTATCAACCGATGCCGTCGGAAGGCGGGCATGCGGACTTTGCGCCGAATAACGATAACGAGATCGGACTCTTGCATCATCTGCGTGGCCATTATATGCACGTGAGTTACGAGCGAGTGCTGTCAGGTCCAGGCCTGCATGCCATCTATGACTATGTTCGTGACAGCAGGAAGAATGAGCCCACCTGGCTTTCAGAGCAAATCAAAGCCGGTGACCCGGCGGCGGTGATTGCAGAAGCCGGGCTCAAAGGCCAGGCGGAGATCGCCAAGCAGGCACTCGATCTGTTTGCCTCTATCTACGGCGCCGAAGCCGGCAATCTTGCGTTGAAAGCGATGTCACTCAACGGCGTCTATCTGGGAGGCGGCATCGCACCGAAGCTGCTCGCGAAACTCAAAGACGGTACGTTTATGAAGTCGTTTACCAATAAGGGCCGCTACAAGCGTTTGATGAGTTCAATCCCGGTCAAGGTCGTGATGAACCAACATACTGCCTTGCTCGGCGCCGCCGCATTTGCAGCTCACCTTGCACGGCAGACCTCATAATGGCCACAGATCTCGATTCGCTGAAACGGGCGGCGGCGTTAGCTGCCGTTGAATATGTCCGCGATGGGATGGTCGTGGGACTCGGGACCGGTTCAACGGCGAAACATATGATCGTCGCACTGGGGGCTAAGGTTCGTTCTGGCATGAGACTCCGCGGAGTGCCCACGTCCAAGGAAACGGCTACGCTCGCCAAGCAACAGGGAATTACGCTCATTGATGCCGATAATGCCTGGGTGATCGATGTGGCGATCGACGGGGCGGACCAGGTCGACCCCGGCTTCAATCTGATAAAGGGCGGCGGCGGCGCACTCCTGAAAGAAAAGATCGTGGCGGCTTCGGCTAAACAGTTCATCGTTCTGGTCGATCAGACCAAGCGGGTGCCGGTACTGGGGGGATCATTTCCTCTTCCGGTCGAGGTGATCCCCTTCGGCTGGGGCAGTACGGCCAGAGAAATCGAAGCCCTGACGAAGAGTCCGGTGGTACTCCGTGAACGGGACGGATCGCCCTTCAACACGGAAGCAGGCCATGTGATTCTGGATGTCCATCTCCCACGGATCGACAATCCGCGAGAACTGG
>JANYAJ010000434.1 GCA_025361385.1 Nitrospira sp. | reverse complement strand
CTCGTTGGCTCGTCCTGACGTAACCGACCATCATGCCTGCCCGTCTGGCTAGGCATGAGATGCCGGACAAGGGAACATTCTCTACAAGATGAACAGATTGGATGCTACGCTGGCGAATGGGCGATAGCAACAATTCCTGGCTCGCAGGATGCTCAAACAGGTTGTCCAGCAAGGCCGCAGCGAGTGAGCAACTGTGAACTGTGAACGATGAATGCGGAACGCTCAAGCGACGATCTCTTTCTGTTTCATCGTTCATCACTCATCGTTCAGCGTTTCCAAGCTGGCAGCCTGTTTCAGCATCCTGCTCGCTGGTTCGTTGATCCTCCAAGATTGTGCATGCTAGGGTTCGTACTCTATTGCCGTGCCTCAGATACGAACGGGGCCCTATGGATCGAACGTGGAAGGTCTGTGGAATACTCGTCGTCCTTGCTGGGCTGCTGCTCTGTGGCCTCACCGGTTGCCCCAACGTCGACTCGTCGCCTGAACCGACCGTACCATCTGCCCCCGTCTCATCCGTTCAATCCCCAGGGCCGGCTCTTCGCGATGCCACGCCACCTCTCGATCGACTGCATCGAGCCGAACAGGCCTTCCCACAAAAAGCCCGAGACCTCCTAGAGGCCATCCAGCAACATGCGGGCAAGGCCCTCCCCGGATATATCGGAGGCGGGGTATTTCAGAATCGTGAACGACGACTGCCTCGCGGGCACTATCGTGAGTACGATGTGAATCCCAAGATACGCGGCCGCTCACGGGATGCCGAACGGATCGTCATCGAACAGGATACCGGGAAGGCCTACTACACGGATGATCATTACCGAACCTTCACACCGTTGAATGGGACACCATGACATCGAAACTCACAGTGTCTACCTATCTTCAGTCAACGAAGGCTCCCTGGACCTCATTGCTCATTGTAAAAACAGGACAGCGCGCTGAATCGCTGGTGCATCCACCACCCGGATTTGCCTTGAGAGTTATCAAGGGCGCCAAATGTCAGACCACCGACAGCCTGTTGCGCGAATATGCCAGGGCCTTGGATTTTCCGGACTACTTTGGACAGAACTGGGATGCCCTTGAGGAATGTCTGGCTGATCTGGAATGGCTGCCAGCCAAGGGCTATATCCTCCTCATCACCGATGCGGCGCAGGTGTTGCCCGACGACGAAGAAGAATACGCAACCTTGCTTGAGGTGTTGCGAGACGCGGGAGAGGCCTGGGGAAGCGGACAGGCGGGAATGGGCCGGCAACGAGCGACGCCGTTTCACGTGTTATTCGCTGTATCGGAACGAGAGAAAAGCAAGCGGGCCCATTGGGGAATGACAGACGTCACGACACAACCGACTCGGAAGCCGGGAACCTAAGCCCTCATATATAAAAGGAGAAATACACGATCCTAGGGGCGCAGCCTCTTGGCCACGTTCAGAAGGCCTGTCCAGCGGAAGAACACAGAAGACAATCCGGTCGCTACGCCAGAATAGGAGACGGTGCGAGCCGATGCCTGCCAGCGGGCTTGCACGTCATGGCGATGAAAGACGCAAATCCCATGCGTTTCTCGCGCATCGTCGAGAGGCGCCTTCTCTCCCACCAACGAGGTGACTCCTTCTTGTCGGCACCACGAACACACAATTCTCATCGATCATCCTTTAACACATGGCTATCTAGAGTTCCCTGTCATGCTTGTCTAGCTAGGCAAGACTCAGGCCGCAGTCGATTCGTAACATGAATCGGCATATTTGCAAGGGATTACGAAAAGTCCCTATCCCTTGGACTTATGATCCTGTATCAAAAAATGCTGAGAGGCGTATCTCTTCAGACACTTTTGGGCCCCAGTCGCTCGGCCACTTCGCGAGGACGCTCTCTTTCTTGACCGAGGCTCTGCCACATGGTACTGTGCGCCCCCATTATGAAAACGACTCGTTCAGCCAAGCTATTTGCCGAAGCCCAACAGTTGATTCCCGGGGGCGTCAATAGCCCGGTGCGGGCCTTTCGCTCGGTCGGAGGCCAACCCCGGTTCATCAAACGCGCCAAAGGCGCTCGTCTCTACGATGTCGATGGAAACAGCTACCTCGACTATGTCCTGTCCTGGGGCCCGATGATTTTGGGCCATGCTGCCTCGTCGGTTATCAGGACGATCAAAAAGGCTGCCGCAAACGGCACCAGCTATGGCGCACCGACCGAGCTGGAAGTGACGCTCGCCCGCATGATCAACCAGGCCTTCCCCTCAATGGAGAAGGTCCGGCTGGTGAGTTCCGGTACCGAAGCGGTCATGAGCGCCATTCGGGTCGCTCGTGGCTTTACAAAGCGAGATAACATCCTCAAATTTGAAGGCTGCTATCACGGCCACAGCGACTACTTGCTGGCGAAGGCCGGTTCGGGTCTGGCCACGTTGGGGATTCCTGATTCACTTGGAGTACCGGCTGACTTTGCCAAGCACACCTTGACCGTCCCGTACAACGACATCCAAGCGGTCCAACAGATCATCAAGGAACATCGGAATACATTGGCCTGTATTATTCTGGAGCCTATTGCAGGGAACATGGGCGTCGTGCCGCCGACCCCTGAGTTTCTTACGTCTCTCCGACGACTCACCGCAGAAAACGACATCCTCCTGATTTTCGACGAAGTGATTTCCGGCTTTCGAGTCGCGTACGGCGGAGCCCAAACGCTCTATGGCATTACGCCGGATCTGACGGTGCTGGGGAAAATCATCGGCGGAGGCTTGCCGGTCGGCGCCTACGGAGGACGGAAAGAGATCATGGATCTGATCGCGCCATCTGGGCCGGTCTATCAGGCAGGAACCTTGTCGGGAAATCCGTTAGCCGTGTCCGCCGGAATTGAAACACTCACGCAGCTCAAAGCCCGCGGAGTCTATAAGAAGCTGGACGAACAATCGGCAGCGCTGGCCGACGGGGTTGGAGAGGCCGCAAAAAAAGCGGGTATATCCCTCACGCAAACCAGGGTCGGTTCGATGCTGGGCGCTTTCTTTACGTCAGGACCGGTGGTGAACTGGAATACCGCCAAGCTGTCAGACACAAAGCGCTACGGGCAATTCTTTCACGCGATGCTGGAACAGGGGGTCTACTTAGCTCCCTCTCAATTCGAGGCCGCCTTCCTCTCGACCGCCCATTCAAGCCGCGATATCGATTACACGATCAAAGCCGCGCATTCCGCATTCAAGAGCCTCTAATCGCGTCATTCACGAAGCGCTTCTCGTATCTCCCAAGATACTGCTCTTCATCGTTTCAGATACAGCACGCTACCGCTTGGAGCTGGTCAACAGGACCGGCCTGCGAGGCCGCACATAGCTCACGGGCCCAACGTATACTGAATACGTTGGGCCCGTGAGCGAAGCGATCAGAACCTGACGGAGAGTTTCAGCAACCTCTCTATTCGTCGTCGTCCTCG
>JANYAJ010000430.1 GCA_025361385.1 Nitrospira sp. | reverse complement strand
CCAATTTCGGCGCCAAGGTTTCCTTATCCTGCCCACGACCTAATTGCCACGGTGCGAAAACCCATCTTGTTGGCAAACTGAACGCCGAGATGTCCCAGTCCGCCCAGACCCTGCACCGCCACCAGATCGCCCGCCTTCGCTCCGCTGTGGCGCAAACTGTTGAAGGTCGTGATGCCTGCGCAGAGGATCGGCGCCGCCTCCACCGGCGAGAGCGCATCCGGAATTGCCGCCACGGCTTCGCTTCGGGCAATCATGTATTGGGCATACCCACCGTCTTCTTTGAACCCCGTGACCTGAAAATATTGACAGCCCATGAAATCGCCACGCCGACAAGGGACGCATTGTCCGCAATGTCCTCCATGCCACCCGACGCCGACACGCTGGTCCTTCTTCCAAGTCGTCACACCCGATCCCACTGCATCGATTACACCGGCGACTTCATGGCCCGTAACCCGAGGATACTGCAGGCCCGGCCAATGCCCCTCCTTCACAAAGACATCACTATGACAAACGCCGCAAGCCTCTATCCTGATGCGAACGGTACCAGGCCCCGGCTCCGGCTCCGGCACCTGACGCGTCACGGTCTCGAACGTGCCGCCAGGACCACTGACTTGCACCACAGTCATCTGTGACATGACCGGCCTCCTTGGGTTGGATTAAATGTGAATAAGGGAAGCCTAGCCCTCTGAGAGCGTTGAGGGCAAGTTCGTAGAGAACCATGGCGTAGATCTGCATGGTGCTCATGTTGTGTGGCACAGGAACAGTAAACGCGCTGCATCCGATATATAATATGGGGGAGTCCAGCCAGGTGCCGAGGTCTTACAACCGGAGGCGCTTATGAAACCCACGACGTGTGCTCCCCTCCTCCTCTCCGATTACGAGATCACGCCTGACCAAGGGTTTCTCCCCCGGGACCCTCAAGAGCAACTGCCTGATTGCGCCACATTAAATCAGCTCGGGCACGAGCTACCGAAACTGCTCAGCGCCCGCATGGTCAGGCGGTTCATCGACGAGCGGTCCACGTTGCTGCCTTCCGTGCCTGCCTCCTGGCGTATCGAAGACTATCGAGCCGCGATGCGCATCCTCTCGTTTGCCGGCCATGCCTATGTCTGGGAAGTGCCGGACCAACCGGCCAATACCCTGCCGCCCCAACTGGCTCAACCCTGGCACCAGATCGCCAAACACCTTGGCCGGCCGCCGGTGCTCTCCTACGCCTCCTATGCCCTCGACAATTGGCGGCGACTCGATCCTGCCAAGCCTGTTCGGCTCGATAATATTGTCTTGCTGCAGAATTTTCTCGGCGGGCTGGACGAAGAATGGTTTGTCGTGGTGCATATCCAGATCGAACGGGAGGCAGGGCCCGGACTCGCCGGACTCGTACGGGCAGTGAACGGCGCTGCCGCAGGCAAGGAAGACGAGACGTTGCAGGGACTCGCCTCACTGGCGCAGGCGCAAGAGGCGATGCGCGACACGTTACTCAGAATGAAAGAACGCTGCGATCCCTATGTGTACTACAACCGCGTGCGGCCCTACATCCACGCCTGGAAAAACAACCCTGCGCTTCCCGACGGCCTGAGGTACGAGGGGGTCGCGGCGTACGAGAGACGCCCGCAACAATTCCGTGGCGAGACCGGCGCCCAAAGCTCCATTGTGCCCTGCCTCGATGCTGGGCTGGGCATCGCCCATGCGCCGGATCCGTTAACCGTGTATCTACAAGAAATGCGCGACTACATGCCTCCGCGCCACCGGACATTCATCCAGGCTCTGGAGGAGACCAAGGACCAACAGGGCCGACCGGTGCTCTCCGGCTATGTCCGCGATCGCGCAGTCAGCCGTCCCGATCTCTGGACGGCCTACTGCCACTGCGTCGATCTGCTCGCGCAGTTCCGCGACATTCACATCGGCTATGCCGACAGTTACATTCACCGGCAACATCAATCCCACGCGAGCAATCCCACTGCCGTCGGGACAGGCGGAACGCCATTCATGACGTATCTCCAAAAACATCTGGATGAAACCAGGCAGGCGATCGCCGGGTAGCGAGAGCGATGGGAAGAGGTGCCCGTTCAATCAGACGCTCTTGCAATATCGGACTTGATCTTCCCCTTCATCGAAAATAAAATAGTCTGCCGTCTACACACGATGGCATCCCCTTGCTGTCCCACAATGATCCCGGGCCCTGCCATGCTTGAGTCGATCAATCTCAGCGTCTCATCTGCCTGCGGTGCGGACTGCATTTACTGTCCCGTTGAAACCCGTGGCACTCGAATCAAAGAAAAAGTCATGCCGTTTGAGCTCGTCCGCAAAATCGTCGACGAGGTGGCGTCCGAAACATTTTCTCAGAAGCACGCGGTCACACGGTTCGAGGTCGGCGAGAATGGAGACGCCTTTCTCAACAGACACTTCGTGTCGATGTTGCAATACATCAGGAAGGTTCTCCCGGATGTGAAGGTGGAATTATTTACAGACTTCCAGCATTTCACCAGGGACAAAGCCGAGATCCTGCTTCACGAAAACCTGGTGAATTCCTACATCTGCAACATTGACGGCGCAAGTCCAGACGACTACTACGCCGTGAAACGGATATCCTACGATCGCGTCAAGCAGAACCTCATGGACTTCCTTGAACTTCGAAGCTCGCTTCACGTCACGGCTCCGCTGAGGATGCAAATCCTGACCGCTGACTACTATATCAAGACCGTTCGACAGCACTTTGGAGCCGACCCGATCAGGTTAATTGGCACTGAGAACCGCTGCACTCCCAACGCAGCAAGCATTGATGCCATTAAGGCTAATTGGCGCGGGGTTCTGGATCCGGAACAAGACCACATAGCCCCCGCGACGTCTGTCTTCGCATGGGCTGAACGGGCGAGAGTCGACACCAGCAAGCTCAACTATCAAAACTACACCTGTCCGTTGCTCGCGCGGGTGAGGCACGAAGCGTTTATTGCCCCCGATGGGACCTGGTATGCCTGCTGCTATGACTCCAACTACGAATTGGCACTGGGAAACATCAATACGCAAGGGCTCGATGAGATTTTCTCCAGTCAGAAGAGACAGCAGTTTATCGGCATGCTGGAAGGGAAAGAGTTCGAAAAGATCGGCGGCCCCTGTAAGACCGTGAATTGCTGTCAGCAGATATCGTACAGGTCTCCTCTTCAGCGAGCGAAACATGCACTCACTACAACCGGCATGTCTCTAAAGACATTTGCGAAGTCTCTGGTGACCAGGGCAATGCTGTAGTCTCCCTCTGAGCTTGTGCGCGTCCAGCGAGGGCTTTCCGATTCTTTACTTGCTCTAGAGGATACAGGCTGCAAGAAAATCGGCTGAAATATTTCGTGTGGCGCTGGAACCAAGGCAGCCTCAGGATGCTCAAAAAGGCTGTCAGCGAG
>JANYAJ010000427.1 GCA_025361385.1 Nitrospira sp. | reverse complement strand
CGAGCGGTCGGGAGAACCTCTGTGAGCGTGCCAGGTTTACCGGCTATCAAACCGATGGCGGGTATGCGGAGTATGCGCTCGTTCCGGCAGCCTTTGCCTATCCGATTCCATCGATCTTTAGTGATGAAGAAGCGGCCCCTCTCCTTTGCGCCGGGATCATCGGCTACCGGGCCTTGCGTTTGAGCGGTATCCAGCCGGGGCAACGGCTCGGTCTCTATGGGTTTGGAGCCTCCGCTCATATCGCCATCCAGATTGCTCGTCATTGGGGCTGTCAGGTCTATGTCAGCTCGTTGAAACCGGAACATCAACGTCTCGCCCGTGACTTGGGCGCCGTCTGGGTGGGCGGGGCGACCGACAGGCCGCCGGATAAACTCCACGGCTCGATTATCTTTGCGCCGGCCGGTGAATTGGTCCCGCCGGCTCTGCGTGCATTGGAACGCGGCGGCACGCTCGCTCTCGCCGGTATTCACATGACGACGATTCCCTCGCTCGACTACGATCGCGAGGTCTTTGGCGAGAGGGTCATTCGAAGCGTGACGGCCAATACGAGGCAAGACGGGCTCGATCTCCTGCGCGAAGCTGCTGCGATTCCGATTAAACCCAAGACCCTATCGTTTCCTCTCGCTGACGCCAATCGCGCGCTGCAAGAGTTGAAAGCCGGACGTTATTCGGGAGCCGGCGTGCTCGTCCTGTCGTAATCGACTAGGAGAAAGCGAGCATGAGCCTATGCTAAGATTTCGAGCTATGCGTCAGACCAGTTTCGTCCTCTGCCTTGTGTGTGGCCTGTTGCTCGTCGGGTTGCCGGCCCGGGCGCTTGAATTTACCGCCGATCAAGTCACGAAGATCGACGGTAAGTCGCACAAAGCGATCATCTATTATCGCGACCAGATGTGGCGGATCGAGCACCATTCGATGGGGCCGGTCAATGTGAGTATCGTGCGCAAGGATAAGCAGGTCGTCTGGTTGCTGCTCTCTCGGATGAAGCATTTCAAGACGATGCCCTATAGTCCGGAGCAGGATCTCAGGGTGAGCGAACGGCTGGAGGGGGAAGTTTCGCGGCAGGAGATCGGGACGGAAGTGCGCGAAGGCCATCCGACCGTTCTGTATGAAGTGACGACGAAGCAGGGGGAGCTGGTCGAGGTCTATTATCAGTGGGTCGCGACGGACATGCATTTCCCGATGAAGCTGGCAAAGAAAGACGGGAGTTGGATCGTGGAGTACCAGCATGTGAAACTGCGATCGGTCTCGGACTACCTCTTCAACCTGCCGCTCAATTTTCAGCCGTTGGAAGATTTTCAGAAACAAGCAGCCCCAGAGCCGATTGCGCCGGGCATGTAACGCAGCAAGGAGGTTGGATCGTGCGAGCATTTGGAATCATCGTTGGTGTTGTGATCTCAGGGTTAATTGGAGCCGGTGGGGCGGTCTATGCGTTGGATGTCTCCGACGTCGTCCGGGAATGGACTCCTGAAGGAAAGAAGCTCGCCGCCGAGCGGGCGAAGCTGCCGGCTCATGACGACATGGTTATGGTTCCCGCGGGGCCTTTCCTGATGGGGAGCGATCGGAAGATCGATCGCAATGCGTACCCGGCAGAGTTCCCCCAGCGGAAAGTCTATCTGGATGCCTACGAGATCGATAGGTTCGAAGTGACCACCGTGCAATATCTGAAGTACACCCTCGCCAAAGATTTTGCCCCGCTGATCGACTGGCAATATGACGGCGGTAACTTCCAGGACACCATGGTCAATCATCCGGTGATGCACGTATCGTGGGACGATGCCGCTGCCTACTGCACGTGGGCTGGCAAACGCCTCCCCACCGAGGCCGAGTGGGAGAAGGCGGCGCGTGGGGAGGATGGGCGGATTTATCCTTGGGGCAACCAGCCAGCGGGCCTGTCGCGTGCGAACTTCGGTCGGACCGGCTTGTCGGGCCCGGTGCGCGATCGCCCTGAGCGGCTACTGCTCTATCCGCCGATCATTTCTGTGGACAAGTACGATAATGCCGTCGGTCCCTACGGCACGTTCCAGATGGCGGGTAACGTGGCCGAGTGGGTGGCAGATTGGTTCGACCCCAAGTACTACGCGACTGCGCCGGATAAGAATCCCAAGGGACCAGAGAAGGGAACGCAGCGGAGTTTCCGTGGCGGCGGCTGGATCGATAGCACGCCCAGCGTACGGACTACGCAACGCAACGGGACCGACCCGAACACCAAGATGAACTGGATGGGCTTTCGTTGTGCGAGAGATGTGAAAGAGTAGCGGGTGCGCAGGGCTGACGCTCTCATGCTTCCGAAGCGACCCTTTCGGGTTCCGGCGGGCGGAAGCCTTTGGAAATTCCCTCGGGACTCGGTCAGTTTCCGCTTTCCTTCCCGCCGGAACCTCGAAGGGGCCCCGCTTCTTCAGCAATGTTCGCGTCGAGCCCTGCGCACCCTGCTGAGCGGTGGACGGGGGAGTGAGTAGGGGGCTCACCGTCTTAGTCTGAGTGCGCTTCTGGCCGCAGGCTTCGATCGGATGCGGTGGCCTGAAATCAAAAGGAACTGAGTGATTGGCCACCTCAACGTGTAATAATTCTGGAAAGAATTAGGCCGTCACCATTATTTTTTAACGAGTCCAAGGAAGGTCTTCGTGAGGGGGTTCGTAGGGGCCTAGGGCTCTGGACGTGAAGGTTACCCGTTCCACTCTGTGGTGGGAAATCTCTTCTGGCGTTCCAGCATGCGGATTAAAGAGGACAACGTTATATCCAGGTCCCATCGCGCTGGGATATGCAATGCCAGCGAATCCCCCTGCCTTGATCACATTGCATAAGTGTTGGGTAGGTCGATACAGCGCATCGGCCTCATGGGGCATCACGGGACGCGAGAGCTCTTCTGCAAACCTATTTAATAGTCCATGGGCCTCCAGCCGCCAGCCGAGGTTCTCATGAAAGAAAGGGCTATCAACGAGGTAAGGTTTTCTTAGATCGAGGATTCGAAGTCCTTCCGTAATCCTCATTTTTGTAACGCTAGCTGGAGATCCCTTCCAAGCTCGAACCTCCGCTAATGCAGTGTCTATGTCACTCGCCATGTAAAGCACCGGTTTTCCGGCCCGATTTGCTCGCTGGGCCGGAGTTTTGTCGTGTGGTGGGGCTCCCATCTCTTCAATGCCAAATCTCTCGGTTCGTCCCCGAACTGTATAGATGCGGGCTCGGTAAAGTGTCGAATCAGCTGGGTAGGTAGTGCCACGATCTTCGACGGCGAACTGAACCTGGTCAAGTCTTGGAAATCCTTCGTCTTCATATTCAAGCTTAGATCCTTCGCTCTCATCGGGATCAAATCCTGAAGAGCCATCAGCTCGCTCCTCCCAAACTTTCTCTAACGTTGAATGGTAAGGATTACTGCTGTGAAACAACCCTCTATAGTCGAGCCCTGAAGACATCAAGTCTTTCGGGTCAACACCCGCCTCCATGATGGCCTCAATCAAATCAAGTGCCAGTTCCTTTTCAAAGATTCGATCGCTGAAAATTTCCCAGTCTTCTTGCAGCAGATCGGAAAGGTAGTCGCCGCGGGACGAGTCACTGGGGTGGTACAGCGTAACAACTGGCTCAAACAGTTCGCCAAGCGAACTCAATTGAACGACATATACGTTATGCGCACTGCACCAGGAGCAGTTTCCCTTTGTGCCTTGCTCCTTGATCCAGTCAACAAGTTTCTTGTCAGCGAAACAGCGATGGCACGCAAAAGATGGTGGGTGTGGATAATATCGACTAGCCATGACTCAGGTAGTGACAAACGTTCAGCTATCTTCTCTTGATTTTTAAGATCCCTGCGGTTTGCTCGCTGGTTTCTTTGACCAGGATTCCCATCTTCGGGTGAGAGGGTTCGAAGTCGATGGGGAGATCGTAATGGCGGAGGCGTTCGCTGGCGGTCGGACCGATGGATGCCACCACCATTTTTTTGCAGGCCTCTTTGAACTGCGCGGTGGTGCCGTCCTGTTCGAGTAACTGCATGACATGATCGATCTGCGCGGCGTTGGTGACCAACATCACCTGAACGGTACCTGCAAGGATCTCGCCCAGCACCTGCTTCAAGGGACCCCTGTCTTCCGGCAGCGCCCAACGGTAGACAGGTACGGGAAAGACGTCTGCGCCACGTTGTCTCAGGGCTTCCAAGAGTTCAGGATTGGATGTGCCATATTCTTGCACGGCGACACGAAGGCCTTTGACGGGGCGGTACTCGTCGAGCGTGGAGACCACCTCAACCCAGGTGTTCGGTTCCGGCACCGTAAGAGTCGGTGTGAGGCCAAGGGCCTTGAGGGCCCCGACCGGCTTGGGGCCACGAGCGACGATGGCCGTGTGCGTGAGCCCTGTGGTAATCGAGGCCATAGGATGGCGCGAACGGAGAATATCGAAGAGGGTCGTGGTGCCGATGCCCGTCATCAGGATGAGGACATCGACCGATCCATCGATCAGTTTGGCGCCGAAGCGCAACGCCGCGGGGTTGTCCTGGATGGGGATTTCCTGGAGGGCAGGAGCCACGCGCGCATGCCCGCCATGATGCTCGATCAGCCGGGTCATCTCCCTGGCCATACGGCTTTCAAATGCTGCGACCGTAAGGCCAGAGAATCCCTGTCCGCTCATGACGATCTCTATTCGAGAGGGGGCGTGAGAGCGCAGCGGAAGCCTGTCGACTCGTTCCGAATCGTCAGGTCGCTGTCCACGCGGGTGAAGATGCGGACCGTGGGAGTTTCGTTCTGCCACCCTGCTCCTCGAATGACTTTCTTGATCCCGTTGTCAGGGCCTTTGGGGTTCTTCGCAGGACTCTTCTCATAGTACCGGGCGTCGTACCAATCGTTGACCCATTCCCAGACGTTGCCGGCCATATCGTAGGCGCCGAAGGGGCTCTTGCCCGCCTCATAGCTCCCGACCGGCATGAGGGTTTTTTCCCCGATCCACTTTTGATTGAAGTTGAGATGTTTGAGCGTGGGCTCGACATTCCCCCAGGGGAATCGTCGATCGGTCGTGCCCTTTGCCGCTTTTTCCCATTCGGCTTCGGTGGGGAGGCGCTTGCCGGCCCAGGCGCAATAGGCCTCCGCATCGAACCAATCCACATTGATCACGGGCCGGTCGGTCAGTGACTCAGCGATCGTGTTGCCTTGCCAGAGGTTTCGCGTCGGGTTCTTGGGATTTTGTGGGACACGATGGCCTGTGGCTTTGACGAATTCCAGATAGCGACCGTTCGTCACTTCGAACTTGTCGATAAAAAAGATGTCGACAAACACGTCATGCCGTGGGTATTCATCGCGCCCGCCATCCCGGTCTCCGTGCGGGACTCCCATCGGAAAAGAGCCGGCCGGCACGACGACCATTGGCGCGCCGTCTTTACCCGTTGGTGGTGTGAGAAGCGTCTGGGGCGGTTGGTCGGCGGCGAAGACCGGAGAGAGGGTGAGCAGCGCACCGAGTACAGCCGAAACAAGCCTGAGTGGGATAGACATCGTGGTGGACTCCTTATTCAAGATCTGAAGGGGCATCGTATCATAGCCGGGTGAGGAAGCGCAGCCGTCAGCTGATCGAATTGTGTCCTCGTTCATTGGGTTTTTCGTTGACGGAGGAGGAAGGGCTCCCTACTATACGGGCACGATTGAGGATGATTATGAGTGCTCCGCTCCATCGAGGATTGCGACATGTGGCGCTGCGCGTCACGAATCTTGCGCGTTCACGCACGTTCTATGAACAGCTGCTGGATATGAAGGTCGTCTGGGAACCAGATGCGGACAATGTGTATTTCAGCTCCGGTTCCGATAATTTTGCTCTGCACCAGATCCCGCCTTCGGAGCTTTCGGCCTATCAGCCGGTGAAGGGGCAATTGTTGGATCACATCGGCGTCATTCTTGAAAACCCTGAGGCGGTCGACCGGATGTATCGAGAGGTTGAACCTCGTCTCGCGCAGTTAGGCGGGCAGGTC
Source organism: Nitrospira sp. (assembly GCA_025361385.1). Classification (GTDB taxonomy): domain Bacteria; phylum Nitrospirota; class Nitrospiria; order Nitrospirales; family Nitrospiraceae; genus Palsa-1315. The sequence goes on along the minus strand of JANYAJ010000427.1, from coordinate 3,251 downwards.
GAGAAGCCGCCGAAGCAACATCGCGATGGGAGTTATTCATTTTATTTTTCCGACCCCGATGGGAATGTCATTCAAGCCCTGTTCGAACCCACCATCAGCAAACTGGAGTGGGTGAAGGGTAACGCGTGAACGGTGAGATGATCCCTTACGTTTCACGTCTTACGTTTCACCTTTCACGAGCATGAAGATCTGGGACAGTCTGCCGAAACATCAGTATCTGAGTCTCGCGCCTTGGACCTGGGTTCAACTGGAAAGCGCCGAGGCCCCGGGGCCCTTTCCCTTTGTCGCAGGGGTCGCGCCGGAAGTTGTCGCCAGTCTCCAAGAAGCCCATAGCCTCCTGGCCAGCGCGATCGATACGGCCATCAGCGATGTGTTTTCCAAGCGGGCTCCGGTCGACGACCCCGATCGTCAGCGACGATTGGAAGATGCCTATGCGGAGGCGATCAGCGCACGTCCCTATCTGCAGCAGCACATTCGCTGTGGACGGAAGCCGGATGGGACGTTTCAATGGGAGTTTCCGACCGACCCCTCCAAGTCCACCACGGTCACCAACGGTGGGCTCAGAATCTTCCATTCTGTGAAGCGGCAAGCCATTCCGATCGGGTTCGACCAACGTCAGTTGGGGCCGGTGGTCGGCAAAATTCTAGGGCTGTTGGACGGTACGCATCAGACCGACGAAATAAGAACGGTTGTGGCAACCTCGGGGCGAGACGGTGAACGCCTGCTCACTCGATTGTTCGAATCCCTTCACCAGCATGAATGTTTGGTCAGCTCGAGCACCGCCTCTGTCAGATCCCGTTGGTTCGAGACCGTACAGGATCAAGACATGGTCCATCTTGGCCACGCCGCCTTGCTGTATCGGCAGCGGGACCAGGCGCTGTTGTTCGATCCCTGGCTGCTTCCCTGGTTTGCGGAATCCTCCATCCCGTCGTTGTGGGGATCGCTCCTGCCCAAGCCGGCTGCCGTGTTCTTAACGCATGATCACGACGATCATGTGGATCCTCGTACGCTGTTGCACCTGCCCAAAGACACGCCCATCATCGTGCCGAGCCGAAGGAATCGGCGGATGTTCTCCTACGATTACCTGTCGCTCTTGCGGGAATTGGGATTCGGCCGTGTGATGGAATTGGCGCATGGAGAATGTTGGGAGTTCGAAGGAGGGGCCGTCTATTCCGTGCCTTTTTATGGAGAAGATCCCTGCGATCTGGAGATGCCGCGCAACTGTTATCTCATTGCCGATCGGGGCTATAACGTACTCGTCCATGCAGACAGTGGACCGACGAATAGCGGCAAGTCCGCCCTCAAGGACGGCGTGATCCAGTCACTCGTGCAGCAGCATGGCCCAATTCCATTGGTGTTTGCGTCACAACAGCAGTTGCTCGAAATCCGTGGCCATGCGGCCCATGCTGCCTTGTCGCATCCTGGGAAATGGCTCGATGTGGGAGAGAACGGCTATCTCACGAACGAATATCTTGCCGAGGTATGCGCGGCGGCGCAGGCCAAGCTCTTCGTGTCTTACGCCACAGGCGGCGCAGATTGGTATCCAGACCATCTCTCGTTCATGTTCAGCCAACGGAATCCCGCCCGTACAGCCCTGTTGACAGCCCACTGGGAACGGCCTGAAATGCTCAAAGATCTTCTTTCCAAGAACGGATGCGGGTATCATCACGGCCATGCATTGGATCTGTTCCGCCGCACGGCCGATGGGCTGGTGGAACCGATGAAGACCGGAGAGGCCTTAACGCCTCTGTCGCTCTACCGTCTCGACCATGGCGATCCGCCGTTTATGAAAGCCAGCCGCACCACACCATCTCGATAACTCAATAAGGACTCACTATGGCCACGCGCAAGACTCAGAAGGCTCCGATCCTCGTGACCGGTGCCGCCGGATTCATCGGGTTTCATACTGCCACCAGATTGCTGGAGCGAGGCGAGCAGGTGATCGGACTCGACAACTTGAACGACTATTACGACGTGCGATTGAAAAAGGCGAGGCTTGCGAAGCTCAAGGCCTTCAAGTCGTTTTCATTTACGAAGCTCGACCTGGCCAATCGGGCCGGGATGAAGAAGCTGTTCGCGAAGCAACCGATCCGGCGCGTGGTCCATCTGGCGGCGCAAGCCGGGGTGCGCTATTCATTGGTCAATCCGCATGCCTATACCGACAGTAACATCGAAGGGTTTTTGAACATTCTGGAAGGCTGCCGGCATACGAAGGTCGAGCATCTGGTCTATGCCTCGTCGAGTTCCGTCTATGGTGGCAATACCCAGATGCCGTTTTCGATTCACGATAACGTCGATCATCCGGTGTCCCTCTACGCGGCCAGCAAGAAGGCTAACGAACTCATGGCCCATTGTTACGCGCATCTCTACCGGATGCCCTGTACGGGCCTGCGGTTTTTCACCGTTTATGGGCCCTGGGGAAGACCCGACATGGCCCTCTTCATCTTCACGAAGGCGATTCTGGAGGGGAAGCCGATCGAGGTTTACAACCATGGAAAGATGCGCCGGGACTTTACCTATGTCGATGACATCGTTGAAGGCGTGATCAGAACCCTGGATCATACGGCGACGCCCAACCCTGCCTGGTCCGGAGACAAGCCCGATCCAGGAACTAGCTCAGCCCCGGCCCGGATCTACAATATCGGGAATCATCAGCCCGTTGAGCTGTTGCACTTTATCGAAGTGCTGGAGCAGGCGTTAGGAAAGAAGGCGGTGAAGAAGCTGTTGCCGATTCAGCCGGGCGATGTGCCGGCAACCTATGCGGATGTCGAAGACCTGACGCGGGACGTCGGGTTTTCCCCTGCGACGCCGATCGAAGAAGGTATCGGGCGTTTCGTGAAGTGGTATCGGGAGTTCTACAACAAGTAAGGGGGTGCCGAGCCCTTCAGATAAGTCGGCACCCCTCGGTTTCTCGCTCTCAGCTGACTTGTTATGGACAGCCGATCGGCACAAATCCCTGCCCGAATATTTTCGATAGCGTGACGTATCGCGCGTTGTCGTAGAAGGAATAGCTCGCATCCCGCTGATTTCTTCCCGAAAGATCTCCGCCATACGAGGGATCTGTCCCGTAAAAGAACCCGCCACGGGTTTTCTGATTGAGCTGGAGCCACTCTCCGTACATGGAGCAGACTTCAGCTTGAACTGACCCGGACGAGGCGATGCTGGCGTGCCAATCTTTGGCCCAATCGGGGACGGTCTGTCCTCCGCCGGTCATACCAGTCTGATCGCGCTCTGGGTACGGAGGAATATCG
>JANYAJ010000226.1 GCA_025361385.1 Nitrospira sp. | reverse complement strand
GGTTGTGGTTGGGAGTATTTTGTTTCATTGGCGAATTTGTTGCCTGGTTGGCGTTCTTGTCGCTTGTTCCCCTTGCCCAGGGTGTGCTCCTTGGCATGACCAGCATTGTCGTCGTCATGCTGGGAGGTCGAATCATGTTTCATGAGCAGTTTACCCGACTTCGGATTGCCGGTATGTTATTAATCGTGGCGGGCGTTGCGATCGTAGGAATCGGATAAAATGTCGCGTGCGAAGTTCTACCTCTTTGGGTTTTTTGCGCTGATCGTATTTGATACGTTTTCGCAGATTTGTTTCAAGATGGCCGCACTCCAGGGTGAGCCGTTCATGATCGAAGTTGAATGGTTGACTCGCGTATTCCAAACGCCCTGGGTTTACGGGGCCATCCTCGGCTATCTTGGAGCGTTTATTATATGGATGACGCTACTTCGACATGTCCCTGTTGGACCTGCCTTTGCCGCCTCACATCTTGAAGTAGTTGGTGTGATAGTGATTTCTGCGCCACTTTTTGGAGAGGTGCTCAGCAATTCCCAGATGTTTGGCGCACTTTTGGTTGTGGCTGGCGTGGTCTGCTTGGCACAGAGTGAAACCAAGTCTCATGCACACCTCTGACTCGTCCGTTGAAATACCACCCACAGCGGGCTTGCCTGTATATCTAAAGGATCTTTGTCCTTCCTCGTCGGACGATTTCCCCCAAAAACTTGCCGAGTTTCTCGGTGTTCCCACGGTTGGCGTGGAGTGCTCAGGAACTGCAAGCCTGATTGTCATTCTTGAGACGCTACGCCGACTGTCAACCCGAAGAACCGTTGTCATTCCCGCCTACACCTGTCCGCTGGTGGTATTCGCGATCATCAAGAGTCGTTTGCAATTGCGCGTGTGCGATACTTGTCCGGATAGCTTCGAACTCGACCCCGAGGCATTGGCGAAACTGTGCGACCGCGATACGCTAGCCATTGTCCCCACCCATCTCGGTGGCCGGGTAGCCGACTTGAATCCCCTCATTGCTCTGGCAAAACAATGCGGTGCTTACGTCATTGAAGATGCCGCGCAGGCGCTGGGTGCTCGCTATCAGGGGAGAAGCGTCGGATTGCGTGGCAACGCGGGATTTTTCAGTCTCGCAGTCGGCAAAGGTCTGAGTATCTTCGAAGGCGGTTTGTGGATCGCCGCAGATGCTGAATTGCGAACGGAGCTGAGGCGAACCAGTCTGCAGATTATTCCCGCTCGCCCTGGATGGGAGGCATTACGTTGCCTGCAATTGGCAGGTTATGCAGCCGCTTATCGTCCACGCTCTCTCCGGTATATATATGGAAATTCGCTGCGGCGAGCCCTTCGTCGAGGTGACTCCATTGCGGCAACCGGGGATTATTTCTCTTCACGTATTCCATTGCATCGGGTCTGCGCATGGCGGCAGGCGGTTGGGAGTCGGGCGCTCTTGCGCCTGGCCGACTTTCAGCGTGATCTTGCGAAGCAGGCCGCCAGACGTCTTCCTGAACTAACAAGAATTCCCGGGGTCACGGTACTGACCGATCCTCCCGGAGGATCAGGAACGTGGCCTATCTTTATAGCCGAGCTACCCAATGAGAACATACGCGACCAGGTGCTTGATGAATTATGGGGCGCCGGTCTTGGCGTATCACGCATGTTCGCGTATGCCTTACCCGACTATGAGTATCTGCATCCTTGGTGTGGGGAACAGTCCGTGCCAAATGCCACAAGGTTCGCGGCATGCTCCATGACGATCTCGAACAGCCCATGGTTGGATGACGAGAGTTTCGAGCAAATACGTGCCACTTTGACCCGGCACTGCCGCTGACGGCAATTACCTTCCGACATCCTTGAGCCAGGTGAGCAGTTGGCGGTTGACTGCTAGCTGTTGAGCTTGCCATTGAACGAGGGCCTCAGCAGGAATCATCGGCTGCTGATCCATGGCACTCAGCCAACGTTTCCATGATGTGTGATAGTGATGAACCGATACCTCTCCAGTGATATCGCTACCAATCAGTTTCCCCTTAAACGCCTCGATCAATTGTCGAACGTTATCCAGATCGAAGCAGCCCTGATCCCAATTGGTTCGGAGAACGTCTGTGGAAAACACATCTTTATCGATTGAAAGATAGACGGCAGCAGGAACATTTTTCTCGCGTTCAGCAATAAATTGATCGATGAGCACCTGGGCATTGTCAAACGATGCAATCTTGTTGGCGAGCCCAAAATGGTTGACCCACTGTACGTTTACACCTGTTGTCCAATATCGAACCTTTCCCTGAGCAATTGGCAGCAAATGATTTTCCCAGGCATGCCGCCAGCTCACGTCAGCAGAGGTGATGCCAAGGACATGAACGCAACGAATCTGTGGCAGCCTGGCTGCATGGGCAACCCAGGATCCGCAATGGATACCAAACGGGAAATGCATATTGTCCGGGTGGTTATCAAGCACAACCACATCGAACGGCTCACGGTGAGAGATGCGCTCAAGCAGGAGATGACTGATGTGGTGAAAGTCGCCACTGCCCATGCAGACAGGTCCATAACGAGCCGGCAGTCGCTCGTTGAGCACACTGCGAAAACGCTTCCAGGTTGACCGCGAGCACCCAAAACGAATTGCTTCCTGCCAATCAGAAAGTTCGATTATTTGTGCGTCTTCCAGCCCGCGCAGCGAGCCATCGATATCGAGTACAACGGGTTGATTCACGGTTGATGCTCCGAGAACCACGCTCGGTCGTGCTCGAAATGACTCGATAATTTATCCACAATGCGCCGAAGCAAGCGGTTGCGAACATACACGGCATGTTGAGTAAGCGTGAATTTTGCGCCTAGGTATGCCTTGATTTCAGGATCTGTCCATCCGGCAACGTAGTATTTCAAATTTCGCGACAGCGCAAAAGCAAGGTTCTCCATCCAGCTGACGAAATACAGGTTGTGTTCGCGTGCCGCGGGATAACGAAATCCGATGTACTTGTCGATCAGCATGCCATTGTGAACAAAGCACAAATTGAAACCGATCAATTGCCCTGCCGAGTAATAGAGAAAGAGGTGTCCGTCCAGCGATGTATCCTTAAAAACCGCGAAAAAGAATTCGGCGCTTAGCTTGTCGAAGTGAATTTCGCTTTGCTGGTAGACATTGAGATATAACTCGTACAGTTCGTTGAGAAACTCCACATTATTTAGGCGTTCACAGCCAGTATTCATCATGTCTACCTGCAAATCTTCACGCGCGCGCATTTTACGTCGAATGTTCTTGCGTCGCGATGATGAAAGCCGGGAAAGATATTCCCCCACATTTTCGAAATCGATCGACACATAAGCCAACGCCTGACCGGCAATCAAAATGAATCCTGCATTCTTGCACGCTTCTATCAGTTCTGCTGCTGCAATGCGCTCAGCTTCGGTGAGTAACGGTGACTCGTGAGGAATATCTTTAATCACGCACAACCGAGAGGAACGCCGCCAGGCAGTCAGCATGGATTCCACCAACGAGGAGCCATCGGCTTGAGAAGGTAACGGCAAATATTCTGTTACCGTCGTTCCCCAAAACAGAGTGCGCCAAGTCAAAAGGTGTCTCACCAAGCCCGCCGCGGGCAATGTATTGAAAAATCTGAGCGTCCCTGCATCCACCGTGGTCAGCAGGTCAAACTTCATGCGAAAACCGGGTTGCCCGATAGCTGAAACAATAGCCTCAAAGCCCTCGGGGGGACAGTCCTGAAAATGCCGGATTAAGCCGGGAGGTTCAAGGCTATTGAGGAACCGCGTTGGACTGGAGTTTTGTGTTTGCAACGTTTCTAGTATTAAACGTACACCGCCGTATGGCCTAAAGAAGCGCGCGCCTCCCGAGCAGCGATGTCATCTCTGCGACGATCCAGGATCACGACATAATAACTGTCGTCGGCACAGCCTCTTTCGACATTGTCCCACCTGGCACATCGAGCGATACCGTGCAGGTCGACGAACTGCTCACCGATGCTTGATGCTAACCTAATCGAGCGCCTGCTTTCCACAATGACCGAAGTAGACAGCAGGGAGTAACCAGTTTATCTCCCAGCATCAAGTGCGTCCGACAACGGATGCGCGAGATGACTGCCCTCAGACAGGATTCGTGGGTATTTCTCAATGAGATTGGCCGCAGTGGAACCCTGAAAATAGTTCTTTTGGCCAGCGGCTTCACTGGTGGACCGTTGCGCTTTGAGACACCGCGCGACATCGGGGATGAATTCAGTATTGATCTTCCTATGGCAGGTGTGTTTTCCTCATGCGTGTTGTGTATCTCCTTAACCTTCTACTCGTTCGGACTAGCCCGCGCTTGCCATCGATAAGGCGGTATCTGATGGCATCATGCTGATCTACTGGGCAGGGATTCTCACGTTACAAGTCCTGCTATTTGCACCGAGCCTAGTCGAGGCGGAGGAGGTCTATGGGCCTTCGAACCTACCACAATCCATCACATCTACTCAGGACGAGAGGGATGGAGGAATAGTCTCGCCGAAGGAGCCTGTTTCTGACCTGGACCATCCAGCCGAGCATGCGCTGAGGTCGCTCCCCGCTAAATCAGACTATACGGTCATCCCGATCCCGGCATTCGCCTACAATCGCAATGAAGGATACTGGGCTGGCGGGCTCACACCAATTTTAAAAGCCAATCCCAAGGGCGACATCGAAGAAATTTGGTCGCCGGAATATATCTACAATCAGAAGGTTGGGCATGGCGGATCACTGAATTACTTCGGGTATCCTTCCGATACCACGCAGTATCATGCGTTGGCCTGGTATGCGCAAAGGCTCGATCAGGGCATCGACTTGGGGTATAAGAATTTGAGCGCAGGAGGAGGACGCTACATTTTCGCTGCCGATGTTGCTGCGTTAAAAAACCCTTTCGCCAGATTCTTCGGCTTCGGGAGCCGAACGACCGAAGCACAGGAAACCAACTATACCTCGCGAGAACTACTCATTAAGCTGACGGCTGGCATCAATCTCACCCCGGATCTCTCACTGATGCTCACTGAGCGGTATCACAACGTCAGGGTGGATGACGGAATCGTGGTTTCGCTGCCAGGCACAGCACGGCTATTTCCTGCGATTCCAGGTATCGAAGGAGCCCAAGTATTGGGGCATGGTTTAACACTCCGTTATGACACAAGAGACAGTCAGCTTATCCCAACCAAGGGAACCTACGTGAACGTCTTGGCCGAGTTTAATCAGAACCTACAACCACATGAAGAAAACCAGTGGGGGCATACGGTATTCGATGCTCGCCATTTGATTCCCCATTTATCGGACCAGATGGTCTTCGTTTCACGCATGTTGTTCAATGGCGTATTCGGCCAAATAGAGCGGAGAGGCACAACGCTCGGCGTGCCATTTTATGAACAACCAACCCTAGGCGGCGAAGATACGCTCAGGGCTTTCGGGCGAAGCCGGTATATCGGCAGCTGGGCCATCCTGGCCAATCTAGAAGAGCGAATAACCGTGCTCAATAGAAAGATGTTCGACCATGATATCCACCTTGAAATTGCCCCGTTTCTCGATATAGGGCGTGTTGGACAGAGCAATGTGAAGGCCGAGCATCTGTTTCTCAAGAATGTCCAATTCAATCCGGGCGCTGGCATTCGATTGCTGGCCAAGCCAACCGTCGTTGGTCGGTTCGACGTGGCCTATGGGCGTGATGGGGCGAACGTGTTTGTGGGACTAGATTATCCGTTTTGAATACATGACGGGAGGAGGATGCCGCGCGGCGACACGGATCACTCCTATCGGCAAGAAGTGTTGACGCGAGCAGGACTGGCTTTTACGACAGTCAACGGTTGGCAGACAATCTACTTGTCCCGTTCCTGGTTAATGGGCGACACGTTCCTCCTGATCCAGTTTCCTGGCACCGTGAGAGGCAAGGGTGGTCGCTCCGAAGAACTCATTCAGGTGCTTGACCACTGCCTGGCGTTGCCGGTCGACCGTGATGACGTGGTAGCAATCCTCCAGCATCACAATTCGCTTCTGCACTGAGACGATTTCGTCATAGACGAACTGCGCGTTTCGGGGGCCTGTCATGTCATCATCGCTCGCTTGCAGGATCAGCGTCGGGGCAGAAACCTTTTCCAAGCGTCTCTTGACGCGTCTCATCAGCCGATCGATTTCAGTCAAGGTCCTGAGGGGGAAGAGCGGATATCCCTTTGATGCAGCCGATGGTAAGTCCGTCCCGTTTCCGGTAGCCTCACTCCCGTGTCCCTCCCACCACAAATTAACCCATTCGTGAAACACCGAGGATGGCGTATAGGAGGCGCGAATGTTTGCCTGAATCATGGCATCCTTGACTCCATAGGGAGGGCCATCCAGATGGAACAACAGATGTTGTAGGCACTCGGGCACCAGTTTGAGCGCCAACGGTAGAATGGCATGACTCCGCGGGGTGTTCCACCCGTCATAGAAAAATGTTGGAGACATCACGCCAACTCCATCCACCGCTACCATGGTTGAGGCTTCGAGCGAGAGCAGTGCCCCAGCACTCAGGCCTGCCACATACACGTGCTCATAGCGCTCTCGCGCATAGGCTAATTGCTTGGCGACATGCTCGCGCCATTGCTGTTCACTGGTCCGTATGAGATCGCGCAGACTGGTGCAATGTCCAGGCAAGGTTGTGGCGTAGACATCTCTTCCATGACGAGCCAGGCCCCGTGCCAGGTAGCGCATCTCGACCGGCGTGCCAGTAACGCCATGAATTAAGTAGACAAGGGAGTGATTGCCCTTTTGAAGAATGATATCCGTCGGCTGGCGTCCTACCATATCGGAGAGCCGGTCTTGGTTACTCAGGGTAGGCAAGGTCATTTGCTGTCCGCGCAGGATGTAAACAAGTAGTCTAAGAGTTCGATCCCCAGGTCAATCTCGTCGGTGGTGATGTCCAATGAGGGCGCCAGCGTAAACACATTTTTATAATGCCCGCCAATGTCGAGCACCAAGCCCATTGAACCACGAGACGAGGGAATGCCGCCGGCCAATCCTGCCTCAAAGATCTTGTCTGCAAGGGCTCGATCCGGGGTGAAGCGGTCCTGCTTAGTCACTTCGATGCGAAGGGCTAACCCAAGCCCTGACACATCGCCGATCGTTGCATGACGCTGTTTCAGCGCTTCGAGCTGCCGCAGGAAATAGGCGCCGGATTCCATGACTTTCTTTTCATACTGCTGCTTCTCGATCCATAAGAGGGTCGCGAGGGTCGCTGCGGTCCCGAGTGGATTTGACGCAAAAGTTGAATGGGTCGATCCCGGCGGGAACTTCGTCGGGGAAATGAGCGACTCTTGCGCCCACAATCCTGAGATGGGATTCAACCCGTTTGTCATGGCCTTGCCGAAAACGACGATATCAGGCTGAACCCCGAAATGTTCAAGCGCCCAAAATTTACCGGTTCTGAAAAATCCCATTTGGATCTCATCGTCGACCAGGAGAATTTTGCGTTCCTTCAGAATCTTGTGCAGCCGTGAGAAGTATTCAGGTGGCGGAATGATGTATCCCCCCGTGGCTTGCACCGGTTCCACATAGAAAGCGACAAACTCCGGCTCATTAGCTTTGGCATCCCAGAAGGAGTTGTACTCGGTCTCGAAGAGCCGCTCGACCTGGTTGACGCAATAGTAATCACAGGAATCCAGCGTTTTCCCGTAGGGACAGCGGTAACAGTAGGGGAAGGGCACGAAGTGCGCGCGATTGGAGAAGTGGCCGAAGCGACGGCGATAGCGATAACTTGAGGTAATTTCAGATGCCCCCAACGTACGCCCGTGATAGCCACCCATAAAGGCCATAAAGAGACTCTTGCCGGTGGCATTCCGCACAAGCTTCATGGAATCCTCGATCGCCTGGGCCCCTCCTACGTTGAACTGAATCCGCCCCTCCAGGCCAAACGCCCGCAGGCATTCAAGGGCGAGCTTCTCGGCCACCAACACTTTTTCTTCGTGGAGATATTGGCAGGCGAGTTGCGGGAGACGGTCCAGCTGGGCCTTCAGCGCGTCGATAATGGTCTGGTTCCGATACCCGAAATTGACCGCCGAGTACCACATTTGCAAATCGAGATAGGGCTTCTCCTCTCGGTCGTAGAGAAAGCTCCCCTCGCAGTGTTGAAAGAATTTCGGCACAGGCGAGTAATGGACGGTGTCCCCATGTGAGCAGTATTTCGCCTCTTTCTCGCGGAGCGCTTCTTCACTAAGATGGACCATTGGGAGAGGTTTCATGCGATGCGGGCCTCCTGTGGGAAAAGACGTTCAGCCACCTCAGCCAACGTCTCGAATGGGATGCAGGTGATGCCGGTCCGCATACACCAATCACGAAGCGACCCCTTGGCAAACACGGTCTGTATTTTTCCTGACACACACTGGTCGGATCGGCCGTCTCCGATATATGCCGGGCGAGCTGACTGCGGATCGGCAGGACGGGTCAGCGAACATTTGCATGTTCCCGCGCCGCTTTCGCATGTTTTCTCCGCAAAAGGGAAGCTGAGTGCCGGGCGTCCGTTGTCATCCCAGCGAAGGTGGTTAGAGAATACCGAGAGATGTAAGAGGCCATGCCGGCGCAGGACTGCTTCGACCAGGAGGTCAATGCCGTCGCTTACAATGGTGAGCGGGACTCCCTGTTCCCGACAACGGCGATCAAGCGCGAGAAAGCCTTCGTCGATTGGAAGGTTCGCGGCAAACTCGATGAGCGTGTCTCGATCCGCCCGGATAAGCTCGGTTTGACGGACGAGACATTCCTGGCTGGTAATCTCGCCCCTCACCCATCGCTGTTCCCACTCACGCCAGGCCGGCAAGGCAAAGGTCTCAAGCACGGCGTCAGTGGCATCCACACTGGTGATTGTGCCGTCAAAATCACAAAAGACTTCGGTTACATCGATGGTTTCGCACGTAGAAAGATTCTGAATATTCCCGTTCAACATGCACAAACTCCCTCCCAACACAGCACAGAGCTATGTTGTCGAGCACAACAGTTGCGCTTTAGCGTGAACCTGAACTGTTATCTCAGAGCTATGCGGAAGGTGGAGCGCGGGGAGCGGCTGATGCAGAAAATGGGAAACAGCGTGGCAAGGCGACCGTCAGCACGACCGACCGAATACGATCAAGCCGCCCCTCGACGAGGCGGTCGCCGAATCCAAGTTCGTCGGACTGGGGTTCTTCGTTCTGGTTGGGATTGCCCTCAGCGAACGAACCGATTAAGACATCCACATGATGCGGTGTGATATGCGTTCCGGCCGGCCCGTTCCTAATAACGCTGCCCACCGAAGAATATTCCTGCGGAACCATGAGCGCCTGGAGCAGGCACAACGGATCGGCCAAGACCCATGTGACCAGCCAGACGAGAACAAGGCTGCGTATGAAAGCCGCGCGATATCTCAACATTGCAAACATAATCCGGGACTAGAGGACCCTACGAGTACCTGCGAATGTAACATAAAGTCTAATCCTGCGCCATGGTGTGGGCTGTTACCGGCTTGATTGATACCAGCGTGCTCATTCAGCCCTCATTTCTGACTCAATCGGACGGAGATAGCCCAACGTGGAGTGCCGCCGTTCGTTCAGTCTTCACCGAGGAGAAGAAACGCTCCATCACAGTACGATTCCAGACGTTGCAGGCCACCACCTCCTCCTGCGGCGGCTTCTTCCCTCATGAGGAATTTAGCGCAGAGCGCCATCGAGTCGTCGTCCTGATATCTTTCCTCAGGTGCAGTTGCATAGCCCCATTTCTAGCCCCACTGCTCGGCAATCCGCGTGGCTCTTCCATCAAAGGCACCATCCATGTAACCACTGACTGTGCTCTTGCCAAACTGGCTCAACCGAGGGGTTCATCCCATTTTGGTGTGCTACATCTGAGCTAGCAGTTGTTCGAATCCATGAGAACCTCTGAAATCGGTAGAGCCGCTGGAATGTTCCTACGCCCCTGTATTCAACTGAAAACGGGGGGACCATTTGAAACACCGAGTCTTTTTAAAAGCGTCTTGCGCGCATTCCTAAACCGTTTATCGTACGTTCAATTCGTATCGGGGGGACCAACCTACGCTTCAGGCACATCAGCCGACAAATCCTCACGAATTCATCGCACCACATACGATACCAGCTCAGTCTCATGCTCCAATAAGGAAGCCCCATACGCTTGAGTGCGACTAGCGATTACGTATACTCACCCTGGACACAGAAACCATTGCAAGGAGGCGTACCCCTGGCAAAGCGAGGCACCACAAACCCAAGAAGCCGTTTAGCCAACCCCTCCATCGTCGAATATCTCGGACAGAACGTGGCAGAGAAGGGAGAGATGACGGACCTTTCTGGTGAAGGAACGAAAATTTTAGGCCTCCATACCACCCATACCGGGATGCGCGTCGCGCTCCAACTATCCGCACCTGACTCTGCCCTACTCCTTCAAATCCCCTGCGCCTATGTGCGATGGACAAAGAGTCAAGAGTTTGGAGTCAAGTTTGGTCCGATGGAACCAACGGTGACAGCTCAACTTCGAAATCTTCTATCGGCCATCCAAAGTTCAGTAACCACCTAGTCACCCCCTCGCTCGCACTCTTCAGAAGTCACAGACATCCCGGCTGTGTATCGATCGAGCCCCCACAAGCACAAGCCTCACAGCGACATCACCCCGCCGACTGGCCTCTGTGAAGTCTCAACACCCATCCACCGCTCCTATTCGGCTGTCGACCGGCTGTTCACTTTCCCATGTTTTCTTGCCGCGTTGTAGAGGCTGGGCTAGACTTTCTCCACACTCATGCCACGCGCCAAAACATCAGAACAGTCCCGCTCTCGCTCGAAAGCTGCCACGGTTGAAGAGTTCACCCGTGGCGTCGGAAGGCTCCAGGAATTCCTCTCACAGGTGGAAGACCTCGGCCGAGAAGGCTTCCCCTATATGGACGCAGCCAGGGCAAGAACAGAGTTACAGTTCCGTGAATGTATTCGCCGCACCTTTGGCGAGAAGTCCCCGGAATTTCAGGAACATCGACACCACAAACTTCTCATGGACAGTCCGGAGGAGACGCAACAAAGCATCGCCCTGATCAAGACCCTGATTGCCAGGATTGAGCAAAAAAAATATGAGCTACAGGGAGGAGCGCCTCCTCAACCACTCCCGCCCACCACGGCGATGTCACCCATTCCCATGCCTCCACAGATGACGCTCGTACCGGCATCGATCCCCACGGTCCAGATGACCATGCTGCACACAGCACCAGTTGCACCACCGCCACTGATCGTGTCCGTCGCTATGACGACCCATCGCGATCCGTCATCAGCCGTTACAGCACCGAATGTACCCACGCCGCTGCCGAATCCGTCGGCACCGATTCAGACAGCGACGTCGTCTGCGCCACCTCAACCGGTGATTCTCCCTGCCCCGGCAGCCCTACATCCGCCGGCACAGACTCCGCAACCCATACCGGCGGATTTGCCAGAGGGCAACAGACCGATACCGCCGCCACGACGTGAGCCCGAGACTGTCACTCCTCCAACCCTCTCGGCCAGACCAACGCACGAGGCGCAACAGCCGTCTCCCTCAATGCCGGCCAGCCCGTCCCAAACCCACACAACAACGCCTCAATCTCTTCTGGCTGAATCGGATCCGCTCGACCTCGTTAAGGGACTTTGCAATCGGTTCCATGCTGTGGCTCGGCAATTGCGGCTTCGTGGGGAGTACCGCGCAACGTTAAGCGTAGAAGACGAGTTCGATGCACAAGATCTGCTGCACGCAATCTTGCGGACCCAATTCGACGATATCGGCACGGATGAATGGACCCCGAGTTATGCAGCGGGATCCCCGCGCACGACATTCTTGTTGAACGACGGTCGGCTGGCAGTACTCGTCAAAAAAACACGTCCCGGCCTCAACGCGAAAGACCTCAAAGACCAACTCAAAATTGATGCAGACCGGTATCGATCCCACGATCGCTGCGCGACGCTCCTCTGCTTTATGTACGACCCCGAAGGCCGCATCGGGAACCCTCGAGGCCTTGAAGCGGATCTCACCAGTATCAGTGATTCATTTATCATCGACGTACTCGTCGCCCCGAAATGAGGATATGCATGAAGAAGTCGAAGCCTGCTGACACTATGCTCGGCAAATCACCAGGACGCGCTCCCGGATTGACAGAGACGACGGGCATCCGCTACCTTGGCAAGGAGCCCGCTATTTCTGCGGTACCTTGTACGATTCATGCTCCGGTCGATGGCGGGATCATTATGTCGGATCGAGCCTATGTGCTCATCAATGTACTGCCGGGACAGACCAGCGAAGTGGTGCGGGCATTATCCGCAATCAAGCAGATCAAGACCATCGATCCCTGCTGGGGCAAACCAGATATTATTGTGGTGGTGGAAGTGACCGACCAGGATGCCTTGACCCAGCTAGTCCTGAAGCGAATTCATGAGATCGCCGGCGTCTCGCAAACTGACACCCACCTCGTCTATCGATTGAAAGACAGCAAGACCAAGTGACTCGCACCTTTCGTATCCTCAGCCTCGCCCTCCCCGTCATCTGGGCATCGGCTTGCGCTGGCCCTCCCATCCCTCATGAACCGGACGTGATCGATGTCACGCTGCACGCGACGGCCGATCGGGTGAAAACAGCCGTGACCAAGATCCTGACCGAGGGCGGTTACCGCGTCGATCGCACGGATGATGAGAATCTGACGACCGGCTATCGAGAGGAAATCAGCGGCCCCTGGGACTGGTTGCTCCACTGGCGTTTCGGTACCGGACGAAGCCGTGTGGACGTACTGGTGACGCCGGCATCCGAGGAACACAGCAGACTGCGACTGCATGTGTTGTATGAAGGGAAAGACGGGATTTTTACCCGGTGGGAAGAGTCACCGACCGCAACACCCCAAAGCGCAGAGAATCAATTGCGGCTGATCAAGAACGCACTTCAACTTCTGTAGTCCTACTCTTTCTCTCCGCTGTCGGCATCGTCGCCGAGGTCCAACCCAAACCGCTCAGCCATCCGATAGAGCGTCCGCCGATCGATGCCGAGAATCTTGGCCGCTTTGACTTTATTGCCCTTGGTTTCCTTCAGCACGCGAACCAGATGACGCTTCTCGACCTCCTCAAGCGTCAAACAGGCCTCATCGCTGTGGTCGATCGCTCCGGCGGTCTCCTTCGACGGTAGCTCGGTCTGGCGCAACGATGCCGGCAGATCGTCCGGCGTGAGGAGTGGACCATGACTCAACGAGACAGCCCGCTCAATAGCGTTTTCCAACTCGCGGACATTGCCGGGCCACCGGTACTGCGTCAACAACGTCATCGTCTCGGGCAGCACTCCACGCACCGCATGCGCCGCCCCGGCCGCGCATTTCTGCAAGAAGTGGTGCACTAACATGGGAATATCTTCACGCCGCTCCACCAGCGACGGCAACGTGATCCGTACGACATTGAGCCGATAAAATAGATCGTCCCGGAACTTCCCTTCATTGACCAGCTGCTCGAGATCTCGATTCGTCGCCGCAATGATACGGACATCGACCTTCGCCGACGTCGTGCTCCCGACACGGCGGACTTCGTGATCCTGCATCACCCGCAACAACTTCACTTGCAACGCCTGGCCCATCTCGCCGATTTCGTCGAGAAACAACGTACCGCCGGTCGCGGACTCGAACAGACCGATCTTATTCCCCACCGCGCCGGTAAACGCGCCCTTTTCGTATCCGAACATTTCCGACTCCAGCAGGGTATCGGGCAGCGCTCCGCAATTCACCGGGATGAACGGTTTGTCCCGACGAGGCCCATTCGCATGAATCGCCCGCGCAATCAACTCCTTGCCGGTCCCGCTTTCCCCTTGCAGGAGCACCGTGCTCTTGCTTTCAGTCACCCGCGCGACGACCTTATACACCTCCAGCATCGCGGTGCTGCTTCCCACCAGCGGAGACCATTCATCTTTACTCTTCAATTCTTCACGAAACCTGGCATTCTCCCGGACGAGTTGGCAGTGATCGAGACTCCGCTTGACCACCAGATTGATATCCTCTTTCTTAAACGGCTTGGCCAGATAGTCGTAGGCCCCTTGTTTGATCGCTTCAATCGCTCCTTCAAGCGATCCGAAGGAAGTCAGCACGACAACCGCCGTGTCCGGACTCATCCGTTTAAACTCACGCAACACCGTCAATCCATCGACCGCACCCATTCGAATATCCGTCAGCACCAGATCCACCCGTCCCTGGCGTCCACGCGCAATAACTTCTTCTCCGCTGGCAAAGGCCTCAACGGCATACCCTTCCTTCTTTAAGGCCTCAGCCAAGAGCTCCCGTGCAACCGCATCGTCATCAACTACGAGAATATTCGCTGGTGGCATCAATCCCTCTTTCTCACGCTCGTCGAGTCGGTCTGTAATCCAGGTAAGGTCACCGTGACAATGGTCCCGCGACCCAGTTCGCTCTCAAGCGACAGACTGCCGCCATGAGCCAAAACCGTTTCGCGGCTCAAGAATAGCCCTAATCCGGTGCCCTTGCCAACCGCCTTGGTCGTAAAAAATGGCTCAAAGGCTTTTTGCACATTGGCCTCTGGCATGCCGCATCCGGTATCCCGCACCGCAACCGTGATTACCACCGGTGACATTGCGTCGGCGACTCGCCGACCGAGGTCCAGTTCGTCCGATGAGGCGGCACGAGTTCCAATCACGACGCGCACCGCACCATGCGGCGGGGTAGCCGCTAAGGCGTTGGCCAACAGATTGACCAACACTTGAGGTATTTTTTCCGCATCAGCCCATACGAGTGGAAGATCCGCGGGAATCTCGACCGTTAAGGAAATCCCTTTTGCATGAAAAGCCGGCTCCATGAGCACGGCCGCCGGGCTGATGACCTGCTCGACGGGCAACCATGCCGGTTCAGGCTGACGAGGTCTGGTTGAGGAGAGCAAATCCTGAATGATCC
>JANYAJ010000329.1 GCA_025361385.1 Nitrospira sp. | reverse complement strand
GAATGATCCTGGCCCGGAGAGCTTTATCTTTCGACGGGTAAACGACTATGCGATAAACAGACTGACTTACAGTACCTTATGCTGTTTTCGCATCCTTATCCTGCTCGAAAATCCTAATAGGGGCATGCTTTCCAAGGATCGCATCCTCCGTGATAAGGACTTCCTTGATCTGCTTCTGCGAAGGCGCATCGTACATCACGTCTAACATCACGTCTTCGAGGATAGCCCGTAATCCTCGAGCGCCGGTTTTCTGGATAAAAGCCTTCCGCGCGATCGCACCCAGCGCACCTTCCGTGAACTTGAGCTTCACTTTTTCAAACGAGAGCAGCTTCTCGTACTGTTTCGTGAGCGCATTTCTCGGTTCGGTCAAAATTCGAATGAGGGCTCGTTCATCCAGCTCATCCAGCGTGGCCACGACCGGCAACCGGCCGACGAATTCGGGAATCAACCCGTACTTGAGAAAATCCTCAGGTTGAACCTTCGCAAATAGTTCACCGAGTCGAATCTCGTTCCGCCCTCGAACTTCGGCCCCGAATCCCATCGACTTTCGATTTAGACGTTGCTCGATAATCTGTTCGAGCCCGACAAACGCTCCGCCACAGATGAACAGGATATTGCTTGTGTTGACCTGAATAAACTCTTGGTGCGGATGTTTGCGACCACCTTGAGGCGGGACATTGGCGACAGTTCCCTCGATGAGCTTGAGCAGCGCCTGTTGCACCCCCTCGCCTGACACATCGCGGGTGATGGAGGGGCTGTCGCTCTTACGGCTGATCTTATCGATTTCATCGATATAGACAATGCCTCGCTCAGCCCGCTCGACATCGTAGTCCGATGCTTGCAAAAGCTTGAGGATGATGTTTTCCACATCTTCACCGACATACCCTGCTTCGGTCAGCGTTGTGGCATCGGCCAACGTAAAGGGCACGTCCAAGTACTTCGCGAGGGTTTGGGCCAATAATGTTTTCCCTGTGCCCGTGGGGCCCAGCATGAGGATATTGCCCTTTTGGAGCTGTACCTCGTCAGTATCTTTGTCTTTGGCCGAGATTCGCTTGTAGTGGTTATGCACGGCCACCGAAAGAATTTTCTTGGCCCGCTCCTGTCCCACGACGTATTGATCCAAGTGGTGTTTAATTTCCACCGGCTTCTTAATTTTTGATGAAATCTCTTCTTTCGCTTCTTCCCAATCCTCGGCAATGATGTCGTTACAGAGGTTGACGCATTCGTCGCAAATATAGACGGTAGGCCCGGCAATCAACTTGCGGACTTCGTCGCGGCTCTTCCCACAAAACGAGCAGCGGAGATGTCGATCCATCTTATCCTGCTTAGCCATGCGTCCTCCCCCCTGTTACTTGTCCTTCGCCCCGTCTTTTCCTGCATCGCCACTGACGACCTTGAGAATCTTCGGTGGCCGCGAAATGACTTCATCGATGAGGCCGTACTGCTTGGCTTCTTCTGCGGACAGGAAATAGTCCCGTTCGGTGTCCTGCGCGATCTTCTCCAGAGGCTGGCCTGTATGTTTAGCCATAATCTCATTGAGTCGTTCGCGAATTTTCAAAATCTCCCTGGCATGAATGTCGATTTCAGTGGCTTGCCCGGAAAATCCGCCCATAGGCTGGTGAATCATGACCCGCGCATTTGGCAACGCAAATCGCTTGCCCTTAGTTCCCGCGGTCAGCAAAAATGCCCCCATGCTGGCGGCCTGGCCCAGGCAAATGGTGTTAATCGGGGGTTTCACATACTGCATGGTGTCGTAAATGCCCAATCCCGCCGTGACGCTTCCACCGGGGGAATTGACGTAGAGATTGATATCTTTTTCAGGATCCTCCGCCTCGAGGAACAGGAGCTGGGCAATAATCAGGTTGGCAAAGACGTCATCGATTGGAGCACCGAGGAAAATAATCCGATCTTTTAAGAGCCGGGAATAAATATCGTAGGCGCGTTCGCCCCGGTTCGTCGTTTCGATTACAATGGGAACCAGCATGCCTGTCGTTCCTTTCCGCTTACAGCCTGTTGAACCCGAGATGCAAGGCCTGCCCTGAACCTCGGTGCTATCCCTGAATCACCGCATTGCGGTACACAAAATCCAGAGCTTTATCCGCTAAAATCCTAGCGCGCAATTCGTCGATCGACTCTTGTCCACCGGCTTTGACCATCTTGACGAGATCGGCAGGTGGCATTTTCAGCTCCGACGCCAGCCGCATGATCTCGGCGTTGAGATCGTCCTGGGTGACCGTCAGCCCTTCTTTTTCGGCGATCGCTTCCAGCACGAGTCCGAGCTTCACGCGGCGCGCCGCTTCGTCGCGATGCTCCTGGCGAAGAGCCGTGACATCTTCCGCACTGGGCGCTTCCGGGGCGGCACCCTTTCGTTCTTGCTGCTGCACATGCTGGCGGATGATGGCTTCCAGCTCACGCTCAACGAGGGTCTCCGGAAGATCGAAGTGGTGGGTCTCCGCGAGCCGTTTAATGATCGTATCTTTATAGGTATCTTCGATCTCTCGCTTCAGTGCCTGTTCCATTCCGCCTCGCAATTTATCTTTGATTTCCTGAAGCGTGGTATAGGGGCCGCAGTCTTTGGCAAATTCATCGTCCAAGACCGGCAGCTTCTTTTCTTTGACGGATTTGACCGTCAACGTGAACAGGACTGTTTTGCCGGCGACGCGTGGGTCTGGATGACTGGCCGGATAGGGCTGGGATATTTCGAGCACATCCGTCTCTTTCTTCCCCATGACATGCGAATCGATTTCCAGCCCCAAAACTGACGCCTTCGAGCCCACCTTGTGGAGTTGCCCGTCCTTCTTCGTTCCGTCCAACGGGGCTCCATCGAGCGTGCCTTGTACGTCCAGCACAATATAGTCTCCGTCCACGATGGCATGGCCGGCTGGCGCGGCTTCCAAACGTGCCTGTTGCTCGAGCAACACCTCAAGTCCTCGGTCGAGCTGTTCCTCGGTGACGGTTCGCTTGTCCGGCTTGAGCGAAATCGGGCTCGGCGCCTTATAGTCTCGCAACTCGATGGTTGGCTTGATCTCGACGGTCGCGGTAAAGGTGAACGGCTCGTCTCTCTTAATCTTGACCCGATCCAACGGGGGGATTTCAACGAGGACTGGCACAATACCCGCTTGGCGAACAGCCTTGTCGTAGAAGTCCGGCACGAGGCTTCGTATCACATCCTCTTCCACGGATTTGGAATAGCGTTTCTCCAGCAAGGCCAGAGGAGCCTTGCCTGGACGAAATCCCGGGATGTTGACCTGGCGGTTCAACTCGACATACGCGCGGGCAAACCGTTGCGTGACCTCATCGGCCGGCACCTCGATCTTGAGGGCGCGTTTCATCGGTCCTAGTTCGGTCACTTCCATTTTCATAGCTGGTACTACCCTTTATCTTGTAAGAAGGCTTACAGGTGTCACTGTACCGTCGAGCCGTCCGTGATTTGGTGCGAGCGGAGGGACTTGAACCCCCACGGTTACCCACGAGATCCTAAGTCTCGCGCGTCTGCCAGTTTCGCCACGCTCGCATAGTGAGGTCTGCGGGAGGTCGGCTCCAGCATGATGAGCACACAAGCGAAATGACTCAATAGCGTCCGTCTTTTGTACCGTTGGATACGGCCTACTGTCAACCCATACTCCTGGGGGAGGCCGCTTCTGACCGCGCCCTTGATTGCGGCAAGAACGGATAGGAATAGAGGCTGGACGGCAACCCTTCATCGCCCTCTCCCCTGTGTCAACACCTGCGCGTTGCTTCGAAACAACGCATGGTAGCACCCTCCTCTCATGGGGGGGTATAATGTGCTGGATTTATATTGTGGAGCTCCAGCCTCCGGTGAGGCTACTCTTCCTGTAAGGAGGTGCCTGATGCGAACATGTCTCCTCTCTCTAACCTGTGCATTCATACTCCTGCCAAATCCGTCATGGGCCTACCGAGATTACTTTACGGCAGATCAGAAGGCACAACTCGCCAAGGTCCAGACGGTGCTGGTCGATGCTATCGCCCTCACCGAAAAGGGCACGGTCGATGCGGGACCGATCGTCGAGATTGCCTCGCGCCGTCTTGGAGAACTGGGCTATACCATGGTGCAAGATCGCACGAAGCCCCATGACGCGGCGTTTAAGGTGAAGTGCGAGCAGCGGAAAACGTGGGAAGGGACCACCGCTGCCGGTGGTGATGCAGATTTGCCCGATGCGCCGTCGAGGCTCTGGAAGGGACCTGCCTGCCAGCTGACCTATCTGTTGGGAGATATGAAGGTCAAATGGCAACGGGAGGTACGGACCGATTTTGACGATGCGGTCACCGCAGCCCAATCCGCGCAAGCCGGAGAACCAGGCGCCTACGCCATAAAGAAACTCACCGACGGATTAGAAAAATACGAGTTTCCCCTTCTGTTGACGGCGGAATGGGGCCAACCGGACCGGCTACTGAAGCTCTTGGATTCTGCGGAGACCAACCAGGCACGCAAGGTCAAGATTATCTCGTTACTAGGAGAAATGCAGGCTGACGAGGCCTTGCCCAGACTGAAGCAGGCACTTCAAGATAGAGACTTGGCGAAACAAGCCTTGGCTGCCATGGGCAATCTCGGGAAGGAGGGGATTCCTCTGCTGATCGAGATCATGAACACGTCAACGGACCTTGAGGTGCAAGCTGCGGCAGCCAAGGGACTGGGACAGCTTGGCGGTCTGCACGGAGATGCTTCGGTCGTGCCACCGTTGTTGGCCAGATTGAAGGACCCCAAAACCGACTGGTCTGTACTCACGGAAGTAGCCTGGTCGTTGGGCAAGATTCCCGATAAACGGTCGATCCAACCGCTGTACGATCTCGATAAGAAGCTCCAGGCCATGCGGGACCCGGACAATATGCCGCTGAAGAAACTCAAGGAAGCGGTATTTTGGTCGATCAAGCAGTGCGATACCTGGGATCAATTCAGTTCGTTGACAATCTTCGGGTAGGTGCTTATCGTCCTCCGAGCCGGCCGATGGTCGGCTCGGAGATAACACGATGAGCACCGTTCCCCCCTCGGTTCCTCCGTCTCAATCTCCCAACGTATTGGAGCGAATCACGCTCCAGATGGCGTCGAGTCTCGACCTCCAAGTCGTACTGGCTACGATCACGCAAGGTTTGGTGGAGGAGTTGGATGCGGCCTTCGCCCGCATCTGGCTCTTAGGTCCCGGCGATCTCTGTGCCGACTGTTACAAAGCAGCCGACTGTGCGAACCGGAGCCGTTGCCTCCATCTTGAAGCCAGTGCCGGGCTCTATACCAATCTCAACGGAGAATATCGCCGCATTCCGCTTGGTGCATTGAAGATCGGAAAAATCGCGCAAGGATCCGGCGCCATTTTTACGAACGACGTACTCGGCGACGAGCGACTTCCGAATAAACAATGGATGACCGACAATGGTCTCCGCTCCTTTGCCGGCCACCCGCTGAAGTTCCGCTGGGAACTGCTCGGCGTCATCGCGATGTTCGGACGCCGGCCGCTGAGCGGAGAGGAGTTCGAGCGATTGGCGGTCTTTGCCAATGAGGCTGCGATTGCGATCAAGAACGCGCAGTTGTTTACGGAAGTTCAACAGCTCAAAGATCGGCTGCAAGCCGAGAACCTCTACCTTCGTGAAGAGATCAAACTCGAACATAACTTTGAAGAGATCATCGGCGAGAGCCAGAGTATCAAGGCCGTACTGCGATCGATCGAACAGGTCGCACCCACCGACTCAACGGTCCTCATCCGCGGGGATACCGGGACGGGCAAGGAACTGATCGCCAGGGCGATCCACCATATGAGCCCGCGCAGGGCTCGTTTCCTCGCGAAGGTGAACTGCGGCGCAATCCCCGCCAATCTTCTCGAGAGTGAACTTTTCGGGCATGAGAAGGGATCGTTTACCGGGGCATTACAGCGCCGCATTGGCAGGTTTGAATTGGCGGATGGAGGGACGATCTTCCTGGACGAAGTGGGAGAACTCCCGCTGGACGCGCAGGTGAAACTTCTACGGGTGTTGCAGGAGCGGGAATTCGAACGGGTCGGCAGCGGTCATTCGACGAAAGTCGATGTGCGGGTGATCGCCGCGACCAATCGCGATCTACATGCGGCGGTAAAGGCCGGTTCCTTCCGGGCCGATCTCCTCTACCGGCTAAATGTGTTTCCGATCGAGGTGCCACCCCTGTCTGCCCGTGCCGCTGATATTCCGTCCTTGGTCAGCCACTTCATCGCAAAGTTTTCAGCCAAACTTGGCAAGCGATTTGACGGTGTGTCTCACGCGACTATGGACCGTCTGATGACCTATTTATGGCCCGGCAACATTCGTGAGCTGGAAAATGTGATCGAACGGGCGACGATTCTCGCGAATGGGCCGATGCTGCAGATCGATAACGCATTCCTCCATGCGGCCTCCGTACCCTCACATCGCGAGGGAACCATGGAAGAAGTCGAACGGGCGCATGTCCTCCATGTCCTACAGGAGGTCAACTGGGTCATTGAAGGGAAGCAGGGTGCAGCCACTCGTCTGGATCTCCATCCCAACACCCTCCGCTCTCGCATGAAGAAGCTCGGTATTAAGAAACCCCGTCTCACCTAATCATATCGATCCCTGCCTACCTCCCATGAGATATCGTGGCGCTACGATATCCCGTGGCAGGATCGCATCGCTGTACGGATTATCTTCTCGTCTCCACATCACTCAAGTCATTGATACCGCTCTTTTCTCCTCTTATTTCATGCCTGTTATTCTTTCTGGCATCGGCCTTGCGCTAGTGCAGAACTGCGATGGCCATCGCAGTGCAATATCGCAGCGCTCATTCCATCCAAGGAGATTCCATGAAAACTGCCATCATCATTCTGTCCGATCCGAAGAGTGGTTCCGAAGAAGCGCTTGGGCGAGTCTTTAATGCACTGGCCCTGGCGTCCGAATGTAAACAGAAGGGCGACGAAGTCGCCGTAGTGTTCAACGGCGCCGGCACGCGCTGGCCGGCTGAATTGACCAAACTCTCGCATCCGGCTAATGGCCTCTACAACGCCGTTCGCGATGTCGTGCAAGGCGCCTCATGCGGTTGTGCGGAAGTCTTTGGAGCGACGGAAAGTGTCAAGGCTTGCGGAGTCCCGATGGTGAAGGACCATGCATTGGCTGGGACAGCAGGCCTCTTAAGTTTGCGGCGCTACCTGGCGGAAGGCTGGCAGACGGTCGTATTTTGAGTCAATTCTAGGAGACGGCCTCACGGCCGTCTCCTAAACAGGCTGGAACTGAAGACGAACAGGGAGAGGCGATGGCAACGAAATACCTCGATCTGATGTTCACGGATGCCGTATGCCGTGCGCAAACCCAGTATTACGGACAGGCCGGCAAGATTGCGGGCGCCCCCAACCGAGACCCATTGGGCCAGGCAGAGGCGGACTTCATTGCCACTCGGGACAGCTTCTACCTGGGATCGATCAGTGAAAGCGGGTGGCCATATATTCAGCATCGAGGGGGGCCTGCAGGATTTTTGCGGCTGCTCAACGAAACGACTCTGGTCTTTGCCGACTACAAGGGCAATCGGCAACTGCTAAGCACGGGCAACCTGTCGGTGAACGACCGGGTGGCGCTATTTCTCATGGACTACAAGAATCGCGAACGGCTGAAAATTCTGGGCCATGCCAGGATCGAGGATGCTCGTGCTCATCCGGAACTGACCGAACAGGTGACTGACCTCAACATGCGGTCGAGCGTGGAACGGCTAGTCTTCATCGATGTGGTCACATTCGACTGGAACTGCCCGAAGTACATTACGCCGCGCTACTCGGCGGAAGAGGTCGAGGAGCTTGCCGGTTCCTTGAGGAGGCGTATTGCCGAGCTGGAGGCCGAACTTCGTACGAGGAAATCGTGATGGCATTCTGCCGCGAGCGGAAACAGCACGAGCAGGTTGTCCGGTAACAGGAGGGACCGATGACCGAGTTTTCACGCAGACGGTTTTTGCAACTTTCCGCAGTAACCGGTGGTGCCTTGATGTTCGGAGACCTGATTGGACCAGTGATGGGGCTTACGGGGAGAGCAAGTCTCTCCGCCACGGGTGAGCCGATCAAGATCGGCATACTCGATCCATTGTCGAGCCCCTACAAAACGTCGTCGATTCATGATGTCCATGGCGCCAACGTTGCGGTGGACTGGTTCAACAAGAGGGGTGGTGTCTTGGGCCGACCGGTCGTCATCCTCGAAGCGGATGATGCATCGAATCCGGAGACTGCCGTGAAGGGGGCGACGAAGTTCATCAAAGAAGACCGGGTCGATGTGCTGATGGGAACCTTCAACGGGGACTGCGCGCTTGCCGTCAGTGCCCTGGCACAGAAGGAAAATACGCTGTTCATGGTGACGGGTGCACACCTTCCCGAGCTGACGGGAGCAGCCTGTAACCGGCAGACCTTCGTCTTCATGCCCAATGCAAGGATGATGGCGCAGGCGGTCGCACCACACATTGCAAAAGCCTACGGGACGCGCTGGTACATGATCACGGCTGCCACCGTCGATGGCACGGCGGCGGCACAGGCAATGCTGGAGGCAGGCAAGTCCCTCGCGGTCGATTTCGTCGGAGAGACCGTCACGCCATTCGGCTCAACCGACTTTGTAGCGGCTTTTGCTGAGGCAAAGGCCAAGAACCCCACGGCAATCATTTTGAATCTCTATGGATGGGATCTCGTGCATGCGTTGAAGGCCTACGCGAAGCTGGAGTTGGCCAAAGAGAAGATCGGCGTGGGTGGCATGATCGCGGGTGAACAGATCGGTCGCCCGTTGGGCTATGCCAATAATGCCGGCATCTGGGGTCTGATCTGGGATCCCAAGATCGACAGGGATAGCTCGAGACGGTTCATCCAGGGCGTGATCGACAAATACAACCATACACCGACGTCGCGTTGTTATCTTGGCTATGCGGCAATGACTCAGATTCTGGAAGCGATTCAACGGGCCGGGACGACAGAGACTGTCGGCCTCATCAAGGCCCTGGAAGGACATGAGTTCGATGGATTGAAGGTGGGTCCATCGTCCTTCCGCACGTGGGACCATCAACATGTGCAGGATGTACTCGTGGGGGAGGCATACGGGAAGGAGCTGGGACTGGGCCACTACAAGATACTGGCCACGGTTGCCAGCGATCTGGTTGCGGGGACGGTTGAGCAGAATACCTGCAAGTTATAGAGGAGAGACTGAAAAGGGAACGGGGGCTTCTCCGCCATGGAGAAGCCCCCGTTATCTTGTGGCTGCGCGTACGCCTACTTCGTAACGCGCACTTCGACGCGACGATTCTTTGCACGGCCGGCATCGGTCGTGTTCGGCGCGACCGGCTTGCTGTCTGCATAGCCGGCCGTGGTCGAGGAGGCGAGTCCACCTTCCCCGAGAGCCTTCGCCGCATTAGCCGCACGGGCTTCAGAAAGTTCCTTGTTCGTGGGGAACTTTTGCTTCAAGGAACTGCGGATCGGCCGGTTATCGGTATGGCCATCCACGGCAACTTTATATTCCGGGAAATCTTTTAAGATCGCACCCACCTGCTTGAGCGCGTCGGCTCCGGCAGGCTTGAGTTGATCTTCACCTGATCCAAAGAGATAGCCGGAGGCTAGGTTGATCAGGAGGCGTTCGTTGTTCAAGTCCACCATGATAGTGCCCTTATCGATCTGAGGGCGGAGTGCTTTGATAAGGCCCCGTTGCGCTTCCTTGAGCTTGGCCATCTCGGAAGAGAGATCCCCGCGCAATCCGACGAGTTCCTTGTCCCGATCGGCCAGTTGGCGTTCCAGCTCGGCCACACGTTGTTTGCACGCGGCCAGGTCGGTGGCCAGCTTGTCTTTGTCCCCGGCGGCAGTGCTCATGGCTGCCAGTTGGCCTTCGAGCGCGGCATTCCGTTGTTTGGCTGCGGCCAGATCGGCGGCCACTTTATCTTTGTCCCCGGCTGCGCCACCCATCGAGGCGAGCTGTGACTCGAGCTCGGCATTCCGTTGTCTGGATGATGCGAGATCTGCTGCTAGTTTGTCCTTGTCGCTAGTTGCCGCTGAAAGTTGGCTGGCCAGCTTGGATGAATCGCCGGCCCCTGACCGGAGCGCCGCAAGTTCACGATCGCGATCGGCCAGTTGGCGTTCGAGGTCACTGACCCGACTCGTCAACGTGGCATTCTGCTTCTGCGCCGCAGCAAGTTCGTCGGCAAGCCGTTGACGTTCTTTTTCCAGAGCCGCCAGACGTGCCGCCATATCGTCTGTTGCTTTTCCAGCTTCGAACCGGTTCCGGTTGCGATATTCATAGCCGCCGTCGCAGCAGATCGCCCCTAAATCAAGAGCCGATGCATAGCTAGCGCTGGCCAGAAGGCCGGTTGCGAGGATTGTTGCTGTGAATAATCTCATCGTGAATTTCTCCTGTGATTGACTCAGTTGACAAAGGGATCTCTCTCTTACACGTTGGACGTACAATGTGCACACTTTGATGCCTTGATAGGAATCGTCGACAAACACTGTGGACAGTCTTTGGTCGTCGGCGCGGCCAATGGCTCGGGCTTCTTCATCCGGTTCATCTGCTTGACCAGTAAGAAGATGACGAACGCGACGATGATGAAGTCGAACACGCTTTGCAAAAACACCCCGTAGTTCAAGGTCGGAACTCCGGCGGCTTTCGCAGCTATGAGCGATGGCTGAGGGACCCCCGAGAGGTTGAGGAATAGGCCCGTGAAATCCACGCCGCCCAAGAGCTTGCCGATAGGCGGCATCAGCACATCGCTGACCAGAGAAGAAACGATTTTACCGAATGCGCCGCCGATGATCACACCGATGGCCATATCGACCACGTTGCCCTTCATGGCAAACTCTTTAAATTCTTTCAGCATAGTTCCTCCCTAGAGGATGTAAGGTGTACTGCATTTGCTGCCATCGAGACTACCGTTTCCTGGTCGTATCGAAGTTGTATCCGAGAGTCATCAGGTACATGTTGTCCGTATCCCCGGTCCCCCTTGCCGGACTGCTGTTATAACGCGTCGTCACTTGGAAGCCGCTCACAAATCCCTCGAAGAGCTTGAACCGCACACCATTGTCCATGGTCAAGTAGTAGTTCTTGGTATTTTCCAACGAGGGATAATATTCACTGAAATGGTACAGCGTGACTCGCTCGTCAAGCAGAGGCCAGTTTAGTTTTATGGAGCCTCGGCCACGAGTCGAGGAAGCGTCGCCGCTCACCCGAAAATCTTCGTTGAAGTACGCAAGGCCGGCCTCCGCATAGAGCGTCATGTCCTTCAGAATGCCGGTAAAATCGCCCCGGTCGACAAATTGGTAACCGGGGCCGCTCGCGAGGGCGGTTCGCATTTTCAGATCCTGGAACGTATCACTTTCAAAATAGGCGGAGGCGAACCAGAAAAAACGCTTCGTGATGAAGAAGTCGAGCTTGATCGTACCCCGTGCGTTTCGAGCGATGAGGGTGTTCGCGTTATCGCCGTAGACGTAGCGGCCGTTGATCGAAAGGCGGAGCTGCTCGCTCCGAGCCACGAAGTCTCCGAGGAGGCTGGCATTTCTCAGATGGCTGTTTCCAGTTGTTTGCGAGTAGCCGCCGGTCAGGCTGCCCGTATAGATGACCGGGGGTTGGATGAGTGGATTCAGCGCAGTGATCGAATCGATGGGAATCTCCATCGTTCCCTTCATCGGTTCAGCCTTCACATTGATGGTTCCGTTGGGGCCCTCAGTGGCCGTGCCGACCAGTACCGTCCCTTCCTTCAGATGAAAGGGGATCGGGTGATTGATGGCCAACTTCGACACATTGGCCCAATTGATCTTGACGATATTACCTGCAGCCGCGTCAGTCTTCAGCACCAACACCCCGCCGGACATTTCGATTACTTCTCCATAGAGCAGGCCCCCATCCTTCAACGTCACCACGTCGCGTGGAGCGAGGGGTGGAACCTCTGTCACTGCGGGAACATCAGCGGCCGCAACCGGCCCAGATGCCATCAGACAGGTTACAAGCAAGAATAGCCAGAAACCCTTCTTCATCGAATCCTCCTGAAAGTGTTGTTCATTCGCTCAACGCCTGATAACCGAATACGATAGATAAGATTACGACTAGAGTCGACCGCCCCCCGACGCTCTCCTTCGATCCCGAGTACATATCCCAGACAGTGACAGCTTCACAAGGCCAAAAATGGAACGCCTATCCTCCCATAACAATTAGTAATCTTGATAGCAAGCCTGCTGCCTTACCACTAGACTGAAGCACCTTATGAATACTTAAGCACTCAGACATCGTGAGCTGCTCGGTTCACTTATTATATGTGCAGCGAACTGTCGCTTCAATCACCAGCGCGCCTCAAAGGACTGCTGGTGGATTCGTGCAGTAGATGCTGTCGAGCTTTTGGTCCATTCCGAAATCCCGAATGGGTGCGTATCTTCGCACGGTTCGAATCGTTGAGGGCTCGGCACAGTCCCGCGAAAAATTCTAACAGCGCGCCCATCAGCTGTTCACGTATCTTCGGCGCCTGTGTCCCTTCGACCAAGACCCACTGGTTACGCACCTTCTGGGTCACAACCAATTCGTGGCTATCCTGCAAGGACGAAGGCCCAGTAGTGAATAAGAATTCGGGCCTTGCGCTCCAGGGTTCCAGCAAATTTGGCGAGTTCTTGCACCAGGCTTTGTACAGACCCGCCCCGCATTCCCTATTCTTTCAAGAGACTTGCCCTGAGGGCGTCGACTTCTTTCTTGATATCGGCCTCTAGGGGATCGAATCGGCACTTCAAATCGGTGCGAAGATCGGTCGCTTCGCGGATCAAGTGCTGCTCGAGTTGTGCGAATCGACGCTCGCGGGCGCAGGCTTGCGTGCCGAACAGGCTGTCGCGAATCTTATCGAGATTGCCGCTGGCCATGGGATCGCCATTGCAAAGCTCGGATGTTCTGCATCGGTGCGCACGGTCGGGATTTCGTGCGTAACAGGGGATTGTTCTGCGTGGGCCGATGTACGCATGACAGGCTCCTTCACGGTGATCCAACTCTCTTGCGGCGCGATCTCATGTGGCTCCCTGCAGAGCGATGAACAGCGCCACACTCCTTCGTCGCCTCTCCTGCGTAGGGCCATTGTGTCTCTTCGACTTGGATTCTGGAGCCCCATCACTTCACGCGCAGGTCCGAAGCTCATAGTCCCATGCTGTAAGCGCCGAAAGAGGCCGTATCATAATATCCTGAAAATGCGCGCAACAAGCCTTGCGACTGGCGTTTTGACGAACTTACCGTGGGGGATTGGTGAAAGAGTCAGCTCAGAGAAATTGCGAGATCACATGTTTAACATTAGGTGTTGTTTATCAAGGTTACTTCTTGGCGTGGAATCGGAAACTCGATCCCATGCGCATGAAATCGTTCAAGAATTTCCTTGTTCAGCTCTCCTGTGACTGTGCCATAGTCAACAATGGCAGTCCAAGGCTCCACGGCAACAGATACCGACGATTCACCCAGAGAGATCACTCCCATCGTGGCAGGAGGGTCTTTTAACACCCGCGGATGTTGTGCCAGGACCTCGCGTACCTGAGCAAGCGCGTGATCGATATTGGCGCGGTGCGACAGGGGGACAGTCAGGTGCAGCTGACGGATTGTGCCAAAATTATGCAGGATCTCGCCTACAATTTTCCGATTTGGAATGATCACACGCGAATGGTCCGAGTGCATCAATGTCGTCGAGAAGATGTCGATCAAGACGACATCGCCATGCACGCCGAGTAAGGAGATATGTTCCCCGACTTTGTACGGCTTCGTGAAAATGATTGAAAGACCGGCCATGACATTACTCAACACGCCCTGCAGCGCCAATCCGATGCCGACGCCGGCGACTCCAATGCCCGCAATCAAGGGAGCGATCGGCACGCCAAGCGCCTCCAGGGCAATCACACCGGTAAAGAGCACGATCACAATTTTGACGATGCGAACCAATAACATCCGCACCGGCGGTTCGAGGGTCTGGCGTTCGAGTGACTGCTGAGTGAGATTGCCTACCCAGCGTGAGGCCATCATGCCTGCGGAAAAAATGCCGAGCGCGACCACGGCCTTCATGCCGTATTGCACCGCATATTGAGTGACGGTATCCATCGCGACCATAGACGAGGTCTCCTTAGCGGCCTAACAGTCCTTTGAGAAGATCTTGGCCCTGCTGCTTCAAGTCTTGGGGCCTTGTCGTGCCTTTAAGCAATCCACTGACCGCCTCTTCCACTCTCTTTTGCACCTGCTCCTGTACTTTCCCGGTCATGCCCTTCATGTCGAGTCCATACGACGGTGCTTGGACGGTCCCGGCAATAATCAGCGGAAGACTCAAGCGGCCTTCTTTCATCGCGAGTTTGGCAACAGGGGACGCGCTCGCAATCTTCTGACTCAAGTCCTGCGAGAGATTGAGGTTCATGGTCAAGTTGAGGGTCTGATCGAACCCGATGATGCCTCCCCCCGTAGCTTGGAAGTCGTGGCTGTCCATCAAGAGGCGCTGTACGTTGATATTGCCTTGCTTGATGGCCAGGTCCGCCTCAATCGTCGAAAAAGCTGTCGCTTTGGCATTGTCGAGCGAGATGCCGGCAACATTGAGTATCGAGACCGCTTCCTGGAGAAGGTTCACGCCCTCGATCTTCCCATCTTTGACGGCGACGTGGCCGGTCCCTTCCAGAGCTTTGGTGAGGTCCGGCATGGAAAAGCCGCGGCCTTGCAGGGCAAGGTCGGCTCCCGCTGTCCCGCTGATCGATACTGGTGTGGCTGCGACTGCATCAAGGGCAGGGCCGAGCTGGAGCCCTTGGATGATCACGGTGCCGGTGAATGGCGGAGCATCGGAACCTGCGATCAATTTGCCCTGTCCCTTCACCTGTCCATCGAACAACTGGAAGGAGAGACTATTCAGCTTGGCTTCTTGCCCCTTCACTTCGGCCGTAATCTTCAAATCCGTGATGTCGACCGGTTTATTGAGCGGGAGCGCCATCGGTAGATTCGCGGTATTGATCAGCGGCGAACTCATATTCACCGTCGCATTTTGGCCGGCGGTCTTTCCCGTGATGGTGAACGCAGTCTTTCCCAGCCCGAGCCGGAGGTTGATCGCGTCGATGTCCGCGGTTTCCTTCAACGGACCAAACGTACCGTCGACGGTCACGGGCATGTTGAACGGCTGAACGAGCGTGGCAACATGGAGGCTCGGGGTTTGGCCGAGACGAACGGACTGCAGGAGGAGCTCCATGTCCTGCAAGACATACTCGGTTGGTTTGGCCGCCGACAAATCTCGATAGGTGAGTTTTCCTCCCGCAATGGAGACGCGATCGACGGCCAGGAGGGCCAGGATCTTGAGCGGACCGTCTGTCGATGGAATCGGCGCCCGAGACGGAACTTCAGGAGTCTGGACGCCGGTCCTTCCGATGGTCGAGACGTTCAGGACACCGCTCTTGTTCTTGATAACCGTAATAACTGGATCGCGAAGCGTGATCTCTTCAACCTCGACCTTGCCGCTGAGCAACGGTCCGAGCTTGACCCCGATCTCAAGCGACGTAAGAGACGTAAATGGGGTTGCGCCGAACGCCGGGTCGTCCAATACGACAAATCCGGCCACGCGCGCACCGATCCTTGGCCAGATCGTCAGGCGAATGTCTTGCATCTGAACCTTACGGTTAAGCGCCTCTTCGAGCAGCGGCTTGTACTGATCTTGGTATTTGTTGAGGTCGACGAGAAAGGGCAGAGAGAAGATGGCGGCCGTCACGATGATGACCAGGACGCCCAAACCGATAAGAATTTTCATAGCCAGCCCTCCCCTTAAATTCTTTTCAGTATAGAAAGAGGATTCGGGAGGGTCAATGCCATGCAGATGGACCCTGTTCTTACCTTGCTGGCCACTAGACCGCATGTTAAGATGCGCGCCTCGCGAATATCGATGCGGAGAGGTGCGAGAGTGGTCGAATCGACATGCTTGGAAAGCATGCGTCCCAGCAATGGGACCGTGGGTTCAAATCCCACCCTCTCCGCCAAAAAAATAGTGCTGAGCCATGGGTCCTGAGTGCTGAGCTTCGTCAGAAA
>JANYAJ010000293.1 GCA_025361385.1 Nitrospira sp. | reverse complement strand
TTGCCGTAGAGGCGGTTCTCATCGGCCACCGCCAGAAGGTTGGACGGGTTCAGCCGCGCAGGGTATTTTAAGACCCACTGATAGGGCGCATTCAGAAACGTATTGAGGCTGGAATAGGATTCGTGTGGGCGACGCGATATCGTGACCTCGGGTGGCAGGGTCCACCACCGCCTGCGTCGTGGGAGCGGCGCATGTGCAACTTCCGGAAGATCTTCTCCGGCACGACCAGTCACCAGATCGTCCAGCGTTTCCGGGCGCAGGCCATCCACACACCACTGGATTTCCTGCCAGAGCGGGTGGATCTCCTCACCCGGAGGAGGAAGGACGAGAACGAGCTGCTTCCGCGCGTTCAGGATGGGTCGAAGCCAATCCTGGCCTCGTTGCGCCAGCACCTCGTCGAGATGCGGGAGTTCCGCGCCGGCTCGTGCGAGCGTGTCACGCTCGCTTCGGCTCCAGGGATAGTGACCGGGCAGCGACGGAGCTCCCATCTGCCACCAGATCACCCGATCGAAGGGCTCTACCAAGGCCCCAGGGTCGGATACTGAAGGCACACACCCGACCTGAGCATGCATCGCGAAGTTCGGCGCACCGCGGGCCGTACAGTGGGAGACCAGCGCCTCAAGCTCCACGGGTGCGATCGAGGATTCCCCTTGGGCAGCCAATGCCTCGAGCGCCGCAGACACCGCGATGGCCTGTGCGTAGCCCGTCGCGCTGGCCGCGCGTCGAATGGGGTCCTGATCGGAAAACCTGGCGGCAAAATAGTCGCGGACCCCACGGGTTCTTTCGAGGAGCACCGTGAGCGGAGCACCGTGAGCGGGGCTGTACCGGGGATGCTCAACCCAGAACGCCACGGCGGTGCGAAGATCGGCAGCACGCTCCGGATAAAGCGTTTCGATCTCTTCGATGGCTTCGCGCCAACGCGGGCCACCGATTCCTGGACAGTCCGCGATCACCTCGGCCAGGCGCCGGCTGGCATAGCCGGGTAATGGGCTTATCGGGTGGGAGAGAAACTGAAGGAGTGCATAGATATCGAGCGGCTCCCACACCGTGGCGAGTGCAAGCGGAAAGACCTGAAGGGCGGGTACCAACGGACTTGAATCCTGGAATCCCTGCCTGGCGATATCGCCGGCATCGAGCGTCGCGTCGAGTAACGAGCGGGCCTGCCCAGCGACAATCGCGACCTCTTCTTGCCGCGAGGTCAACGTCTGGGCCACCCAGCGCGCCGCGACCAGACAGGTCTCCGCGCGGACGACGCGGAGGCTGCCATCGTCCGACCAGGCGATCTTTCCGTTGGGCCTCTTGCCTTCATGAGCGGACTTGAGCGCGATCTGGAGCTGTCCCAGTACGGTCCTCTCGTCTGCCGAAGGCCCATACGTTCGAACCGATCGCACCGGCAGCTTCGCGAGCACGTCCCGCCAGCGTTTCGGAAATGCCTCCATCGGGTCGACCAACTCGATGCTCTCGATCTTGGACAGCTGTCGCGAAAGGGACTCAGCCACTTGGACCAATCGTTCCCCAATCGACGGAAACAGGAGATTGCTGGCGATGCGCTCAACGGCCGCCATGTCGATGATCCGAACGCCCGCCCCGGAAGGGAAATCACCGTTCCAGCCGTGCAGATACCAGTCGTCCCGCCACGACAAGAGTGAAGCGGACGCTCCGATCGGATCGATCCCGAACGAGGCATGGTAGAAACGATCCGGCGTGTCACAGCGCTTGAGACATTCGCGATACTGCGTCACTCGTTGCGCCTGCGTGCATTCCGCTCGCAGCAAGCCGAGCCGCATCTCAAGCAGGTTCAGCAATCCGAGGGGGCCAAACACCGGCATTCCCAACCGATTGGCTGGTCGCCATCCGTGCTCGCCATCCAACCGCAGCCCGAAAGTGATTTGCATCTGATGACCTCAGCTGCTAAACGCTCGATGCGTCATGATTCTGGCCGATGCGATACCTTTTGACATCGCTACGGTGCGTCTTCCGTCGAACGAAAGTCCACGCCACCAGAGAACGACTTCAACAGGAGAGAGAAAGCGTGATTGTATTCCGTACGGGTCTGCCATTCAGAAAAATCAAGGACAGGAAAGAGTTTCACCAAATCAGGCAGTCCCTTGTGTTTCTGAGTCCACCTCCGGACGTCTTCAATCGGACACAGCCGAACCGGCAGCAATGAATCTCTCTTGTGGTACCAGGCAAGCTCAATTTCACGCCTTACCCACTCGCTTGCCATGCTTTCCGCCGACAGAACAACCAGCAGGCGGTCGTGTTCCCGTATTACCTCGACGATCTGATCGTCGAGGTACTCACCGGGTATCACATCGAAGTGGTCCCAGAATACGGGGACACCTGCGTCCGCAAGCGAGCCATATAGCTCGGTGGCGAACTCGCGGTCTTTTGAGCTGTAGGAAAGGAAGCACGTCTGGTACGGTTTCGAGAATCTTTTGCCTTTCATCAAGTCTTCGATCAGACCGCGTGAAACGCCGGCTTTGCGTAGAAACGTCGGGGTGATCTCGAAACGGGAAGCGATCAGGGTACTCAACGAAATCTCGCTTTGCGCTAGGTGATGAACCTCGTCGAGTCCCTTCACCTCAGAAAGATCGACATCGGTCAAGAGAGTGCGGGCCAGCTCGGCGCCCGAGAAATCGGCCCCTGCCATTCTTGCGCGCGTGAAGTTGACGCCATTCAGAAAGGCGTTGCGAAAGGAGGCGCCACGCAGGTCCGCGCTGGACAGATCAGCATCTACCAGCGAGGAGTTCTCAAATGACGCCTCGCAAAGCGTGACCCCGCGCATGATTGCGCCGTCGAATCGGCATTGTGAAAGATTCGCGCGAGCCAGGTCGTGTGGCTTGTGTGTCGCCAGATACCCGAGATCGAAAAGGGTCTGCACATGTAGATCCTGCGCCCAGGGCAGCGGCTCGCCGCGAAGATCCACTCCCGGAAGAAACAAGCGCATATCGGGGAAGCGCTTTCTCAGCCCATTGAATAGCCCGACGCCCTGGTTCGCGAACAGCGCTTTTGCCGCAACGTGGGTGGCTTTCTTCAGCAGGCCCTCGAGCGTCCTCAACTGCTTCAGCTTCACGATCGCGAACCACCACGTGCTGGCGTTCGCCGATGTCGTGTAGATGCCGACGGCGTCGAGGTGATGGCAGGCCATCGCTGCAAACGCCAATGCCTCACCTTCGCTCGCAGGAAAAGGTTGCGCACGCAGGAATTCGCCTCTGCCCGTCGTGGCGCCGAGTTCCCTCAATGCCTTTGCCCGTTCACCCAAACCTTGCATGGAGGGATTTGCCCACGCCCACATCCATGATCCCGACTGGACGCCCCGGCTTCCGATCGGTACGACTTCCGTCTCAATGAAGACGTCCTCACCGTCCACGAGCTGGATCGTGGCTCGGGAGAGATCGGCCACGGGCTCGAGCAACGCGATTTCGGCGATTTTCTCCTGCTTGGCATTCAGTTCGACGATGCAAGCATTCTCGAATTGCTGATACTCAGCAGCGTCCATGACTCGATGGTTCGATCTACTCATTCTTGCAATGGGCTTAACAAGGTGGCCTCCGGTGCCTGTCGTTAGGTCA
Source organism: Nitrospira sp. (assembly GCA_025361385.1). GTDB lineage: Bacteria > Nitrospirota > Nitrospiria > Nitrospirales > Nitrospiraceae > Palsa-1315. The sequence goes on along the minus strand of JANYAJ010000293.1, from coordinate 3,387 downwards.
TCGATTTTTTATTAAGTGGGTATGCCCTTCACCCAAGTTGAGAAGTCTGGTCACGTTAGTGAGATGGAACACACGAGACACCTTGTCCGTTGGATTGATTACACGCGCACACGCTCGGGGATTGCGCTTTCATCGTCTCGCCCAACAGGCGGTTGCTGTTCATTCTGAGCCTTATCACACGCTCTTCGGCCCCCACCCTGACATACTTGGGTGAAGGGGATACCCACTAAATGAGATTGGATTATGTCGCAGCGATACCAAAGGCCTCTTCAATACGTTGAGCACCGGTTTTGCCATGTGTGCGGGCGGCAACTCGAATTGCTTGTGAACACATCGAATCAATAGCGCGAGGAGACTGCGCCATAGAAATCGCACGAGAATAAAGTGCAACCGCGTGCTCAAGATCACCCGAAATGAGTTCTGCTTCAGCCTCTGTAGCGATTCGCCAAAAGTTTTCAGATGAGAGTGCGCAATGTGCTTGCGCAAGCCTAGCCATTTCCTGAACCTGGAACGTTACCTTTGACTCAGGAGGAGAAGCCATAAGGTCAAGAAAGGCGATATTAATCGCGTGGTAATAGGCTTGCTCGTGATCTCCTTGCTCCGTAGCTAGCTTTAGCCCAGTGGAATAGAGTTCCCGAGCGCGCGACAGGTCCTCTTCAATTCGCTCTGCAAGCCACCGTCTCTTAAGGCGTCCACCAAGTGTGCCAAGCGCATCAATGGAGCTCTTGCCGCCTTGATACCGTTGTTCAAGAATTGTGAGACCTTCTTTGCCTCTTCCTAGACCGTCCAAAGCCAAAGCGAGGCTTACCAAAGCAGCATCATCGAGGGACCCTGCTCGTGGTAACAGCACATCGACAGCTTTGCGGAAATCCCTTCGCTCGACGGCGAGTCGCGCACCGTCAACGACACCTCGAGCATAATGGTCGCCGGCCAGCACATCGACAACCAAGAGGACGCTTTTGTCTTCTTTAAGAGTTGGCTTTACAATTTCCAAGTGGTTTCCTGGTACGACTGATTGCATGCAATCAGGAAATGGTGCGAGAGACGAGGCGATGGGTACAAATTCGTCACGATCGCCTGCGACGACGCGCATCTCGAACGGGTATTTACCCGAGTATTTACTGATCCAGTCCTTCCGAAGATCGGTTATAAACGTGCTCCCTTGAGCCACGTCACGAGCCTGCCGCTTTAGCCGACTAATTAGGCCCGCTTTGGTCAAGCCCCCGCTGGGAGTGCCAAAGAAAATCGCGTGACTTATGCGTGCGGTAAGATTGTGGTCGTCGACCATAGCGCGTTGAACTACTAGGCCGCCCATGCTATGTGCCACAATTGCGATCACTTTGTAACCTGCGAAGGGGGGCAGTGAAAGGGATGTACGTAATTCGATTGCAAGAGTCTTTAATTCTGGATCTGCAGACCATAGATTGGGCACATCGATCCGAAGGCTTGAGGGATAACCGATACTGTAGATGTCCCACTTTTCAATTCTTGGCTCAGAGCAGAGCAGCGATGGAAATTGGCCCCAAGTTTTTTCAGCGTTACCCCCAAACCCATGAATGAGTACCATTGCCGCATCGTTATTGTTCCCGCGGTGCTTAATATGCATAGGCTTCGGAGCAGCGGTAAAGCATTTAGCTAGCACCTTCAATCTTGCCAATATGCTGAAGTCTAGCTGCATAGTGTAGGAACGATCCGCTCCAACAGACCTGCCGCATTTGCGAGGCGGCGAAACTCTGCTGTGGCATCGTCTTTTAGTCGCGGCCGCCCCTCCCAAACGAGGATCGCTAGACGTCGAGGGGGTGACGCTGCAGATACCTCTCGAATAATGACCTCGTTTGCCCGCTGATAGGCACGCTTGGCGCTTTGATCATCGCGAAGCACTATGAGGTCTCCCTTGCTATCAACTAATGAAACAATTCGATCGAAAAGAACTCCCCAGTCGCCGGGCCGGTCAATGACTGAAGTTTGGCGAAAGCGGCTCTGTTCAAATGGGAGGATGATTCGACAACGAATACCGGCCTCCAAGGCTGCATCTAAAGCCAATAAATCTGCCCCACATGCGGCGGAACAGATCAACAAACTTACTCCTTCCTTTCGCAGCAGATCGGAGAGAGCGTGCTTGACGATCGGGATCATTGCCAGAGGGAATTGGCTTACCTTGGCGTCCTCAGCGTCTATTCGCCGCCCTGCTAGCGCAGCGACAGTATCACTTTCTAAGCGCTTGATAATCACATTTAGTATTAGTAGCCGACTTTTGCATTCTTGAGCGCATCAATAACACGATCGCGCATAAAACTTGATGCCCAGCTGGTTCCAACATTAAGAAGCGCTGGTGGCGTTTCGTTGTCCTTTCCGAGCTTAACTGCAGCCAGCTTAAGCTTCACGTCGTTTTGCTTTGCTCGGTCAATTTCCCAAGCTATCCACTTACTCTTACTGCATTTAGCGCCGACTAGCACCAGCAAGTGGGTCGCGCTTTTCATCTTCGCCGTAAGGGTTGCCTTAACAACGGCTGCATCATTGCTGTCAATTGCTACGTTGGGACCTCGGCTGTCGAAATCGAAATCAAAATCTGGATTTGCGTCCCATGCTTGAAGAAGCCGCTTGTAATGAGCGTCTTCTGAGTGATCATAACTTACAAATACTTTTGGTTTAGGCATTTCTGTCCCCTCTCTCTTTCTTATGTATGGTGTGCATGATCTTCGGCACTGCTTGTAACGTGGTGCTGCAGGCACCCTTGGATGAAGTTCTATTTCATCTTGGCGACGGTGCTTGCGAGATCTGGCCAAGACACGCACATGATCTTGTGAGCTTTGATTGAGTCGGGAAATGATTTTGGCTTCGAATCTTGAGGATACACTCCCAAGACCTGCTTCCCCCTTCTGAGGCTTTCCTCAATCTCCCATGCCACCCATTTACTCTTTTCGGTTGAATTGGAAAGAAAGACTACGGTCAGTGACGACTGCTCGATTCGTTCGGCGATCTTTTGTTTAATATAAGGAGCTCGTTCGCTGTTGATAGACTCAGAAACTGACCAGTCGTTGAATTCAATAGGAGAATTCTCATTCTTCGAATGGGCTCGGAGGAGATTCACCTCGTTGATGTCCTCATAGGCAAAACTGATGAAGACATTTCTCCTTTCCACCTGCTCGCTCTTCCTCAATTCCTGTTTAGCTCTGTCCACGAGCGACTGAATGTTTCCGATGCTGCTAGAACTTCCTCCGCCTCCTCCCATGGCTACACCTCCAATCCGATATATTCGCGACATGCCACGCATACGCCACAAGGTGTTTCCTTCCCTGCGTGGCATGAATACGTTCCGGTAACTCCCTTGGCCTTGGCGATTTTCAAGACGTCGGCTTTGGAGAATGTCATCAGGGGGCTTATCAC
>JANYAJ010000288.1 GCA_025361385.1 Nitrospira sp. | reverse complement strand
GAGTGCTGCGACTCGGATTGCGGTTGGGATGGGGGCTCAGGTGACCGTGATCAATCTCGACCTTGAACGGCTCCGGGCGCTCGATGAATTGTATCGTGGCCGAATTGTGACGCGCGCTTCCACGCAAGCTGCGATTGAGGAGTCCGTGATGGCGGCCGATCTCGTGATCGGGGCGGTGCTCGTGCCTGGAGCTCGTGCGCCCAAGCTGGTCTCACGTGCATTGGTCGCGCGCATGAAGCCAGGATCTGTGGTGGTGGACGTTGCGGTCGATCAAGGCGGTTGCTTCGATACCACGAAACCCACAACCCATTCTGACCCGGTCTATGTCGTGGATGGGGTGCTCCATTATTGCGTGGCCAATATGCCTGGGATTGTGCCCCGCACATCGACGATCGCCTTGACGAACGAAACACTCCCGTATCTGCTGCGGTTGGCCTCGCTAGGCGTGGCGGAAGCCATCTGGGCAGACGCTGGTTTGGCAAAAGGCGTGAACCTGTCGGCCGGAAAAATTACCTGCCGAGGAGTAGCCGATGCTCATGGCTTGCGTTTTGACCCTCTGATGTAAGACAATCCCTCCTCGCGTCGCGGTTCTGTTCTTTTTGTCGGGGCGTAGCGCAGCCCGGTAGCGCATTGCGTTCGGGACGCAAGGGTCGGAGGTTCAAATCCTCTCGCCCCGACCAAACAGAACCGGTTCGTATCGTCCTCTCATATTTGTGTTCGCACATCTGATCCGGGCGAGTAACCCCCTCCAACGTTTCCTTTCTCCTTCTCCAGTGATCTCGCACCGAGTGCTGCTCGTGCGGTCGCGCGGATCGAACGTCTCGCCGTTCATCCATTCTTTTCTTTTGTGACTCAGTATGCGAAATTCACTCGCGCCGAATCGTAAATCGCGTGACGCCTCTGTAGAGGTGTGAGAGTATCCGTTCGTTGGATAGGCTGATTCTGAAATTTTGCGTCCACCTGGTTGTATGGCCGAACCGATTGAACCGACAGCGTGCCGAGCAAAGTTGTATGTGAAGGGACGAGTTCAGGGGGTCGGGTATCGAGCATTTGCGTGTCGAGTGGCATCGCAACGGGGCCTCTGCGGCGGTGTCAGGAATCTTGATGATGGCCGAGTCGAGCTTGAAGTTGAAGGCACCAAAGAACAGATTGCGTTGCTGATCGAAGACGCCAAGACGGGACCGCCGGCGTCGCGAGTGACAGCCGTCGAAGTAGAGTGGAGTCCGGCGACCGGGCGATTCTCAGATTTTCAAGTGTGGTACTGAGCGAACAACGTAGGAGCGAAGGAACCGATGGCGCGAGGAGGCGAGGAGCTGCATGGTCTGGGCGAAGCGCGCCGACACGTCGCCGATCGTGACGACGAGGAAGTCGCCGCGTCGTCGCCGGAAGTGGACGAATCACCTGCCGACGAGGAACGATCGAGCCAACGCTCCGAAGGATTAGATACCCTCAAGTGTTACTTGCGCGAGGTTCGTCATTCGACCTTACTGACGTTTAAACAAGAGCAGCAACTGGGCAAGCGCGTCATGGCGGGCGACGAGCAGGCGCGCCAAGAGATGATCGAGTCGAATCTCCGGCTGGTGATCAGTATCGGCAAGCGGTACATGCATCGCGGCTTCCCCTTTTCCGATGTCATCGAAGAGGGCAATCTCGGGCTCATCAAGGCCGTCGAGAAGTTCAACTATCAGCGCGGGTTTCGGTTCAGTACTTACGCCTCCTGGTGGATCAGGCAATACATCGAGCGGGCCATCATCAATCAGGGCAAACTTGTACGGCTGCCGGTGCATGTCGTCGAGCGGCTGAATCGTTATCTGGGTAAAGTAGAGGCGCTCGTTCAGGAGCTTGGGCGAGAGCCGACCGCATCAGAAGTCGCGGCCAAGATGAAGACGACGGACGAAGAGGTGCTGGATCTGAGGCAAGTGGTCCGCACGACCTGTTCGTTGGATAGTCCGATCAACGACGGCGCGGACACATTCTTGCGCGATGTGATCGAAGATCCGTCCTGTATTTCGCCTGCCGATACGGCCGAAGGGGTTATGCGCCGGGCCGAGATGATGGAGTGGGTGCAGGAGTTGCCGGAGAAGGAACAAACTGTTATTGTGTCGCGCTTCGGGCTCGATGGGAGTGAGGCTAAGACCTTGGAAGAAATCGGCCGGGAGATGGGGTTGACCCGTGAGCGGGTCCGGCAGATTGAAATGGCCGCCTTGGCGCGTTTGCGCCATACCATTGAGCGTAGAACCATGACACAATCCGATTTGCTCTGATCGATGACCTCTATCAATTATCACGCCCTCATCCGCGAAGTCCCCGACTTTCCCAAGCCCGGCATTCTTTTCTACGATATCACCACGCTGCTCAAAGATGCTCGCGCCCTGTCGTCGATTGCCGATGAGTTAACCGTCTACTATCAGGGACAGGGAATCACCAAAGTCATCGGTATTGAATCGCGCGGGTTTATTTTTGGTGGGATCTTGGCGGACCGTTTAAAGGCCGGGTTCGTGCTGGTCCGGAAGCCTGGGAAATTGCCGGCCGACTGCTTTGAAGTCAAATATAGCCTCGAATACGGATCGAACTCCCTAGCCATCCACCGCGATGCGATTGCGGTGGGAGAGCGCGTGTTGATTGTGGATGACTTATTGGCCACGGGAGGCACAGCAGCTGCGACGGTCTCTCTCGTTCGGCAATTGGGCGGCGAGATCGCCGGGCTCGACTTTCTCGTCGAGCTTAAGGGCCTGAAGGGGCGAGACAAGCTGGCCGGTCACCCCATCCATTCGACGATCCTCTACCCCTAGGGCCTCCCAGCGCCCACACTACAAGGTCTTGTCAAAGATCCTAGCGCCGTGCTATGAATGCCGAACTTTTTTCGGCTATTCGACGTTTACCCCAGGAGTAGGATCTGTCATGGCAACAAAAACTCCCGCCAAGAAGAAACCGGTGGCGACAGTGAAGGCGACGGCCAAGGTGCCGGCGAAGGCAGAGAAGCCAGCCGGCAAATCGAAGCCTGCTGAAGTCGTGGTGGTCGAAAAGTCTATCAGCATGGCCGTCTCTCCTCTAGCTGCCAAACCCAAAGAATCGCCCAAAGAACGCGAAGATCGGGAGCGCCGCCGCCAAGTCCTTCAGCAGATGCTGATGCGGAAGCGCCAAGAAATTATTAAAGAGATCGAGGGGAGCCTAGGGCAATCCCTCATTGAAGATAAGCAGCGAAGGCTTGAGTCTGCACGCGACGTGGGCGATCAAGCGCTCATGGATCTCGATCGTGAGTTGGGCATTTCCTTGATGGAAATGCGCAATCGCCGTCGGCAGGCTATCGATGAAGCGTTGACGCGGTTGACCGAAGGCACCTACGGCAT
>JANYAJ010000283.1 GCA_025361385.1 Nitrospira sp. | reverse complement strand
CCCTCGATCAAGGTGGCCGTAATCAATTCGGCGTCAACCGGATTGTCTTCAAGTTGGAGCAGACGGAGAGGGGTTTTCACAAGTCCTTTACAGGGCGGCTAGTTGGTCGACGCTGAGCTGTCTGGGGGCGGTTCATTGATGATGCCCCAAAACACACTGAGTTCTTTCACGGCCGTGATGAACTGGTGAAACTCAACCGGCTTCACCACATAGGCATTGGCGCCCAGCGCATAACTTTGCGCCAAATCGCATTCCTCTCGCGAGGACGTGAGCATGACCACTGGAATCGGCTTGAGATTCACGTCATTCTTGATCGTCCGTAATACTTCGAGTCCGTTGATTTTTGGCATCTTGAGATCGAGGAATACGACCACGGGATTGCCCTGCTGTCTGGCGGCAAAGACCCCGCGGCAATAGAGGTAGTCGAGGACTTCAGCCCCGTCATGGCAAACCACCACCTTGTCAGCGATGTGATGTTCCTCCATGGCGGCGAGCGCCAACTCGGCGTCACGAGGGTTATCTTCCGCAAGCAAAATGGGTTTGACCGTGGTCATTTGAGAAACCTCGCGACTGGGAGGGAAAAGTAGAAGGTCGCGCCTTGATCGAGCGCCCCTTCGGCCCAAGTCCGCCCACCATGCCGATGGATAATCCGACGCACGTTTGCGAGCCCGATGCCGGTCCCTTCAAACTCATCGCTCCGATGAAGACGCTGAAACACCCCGAACAGCTTATTCACATACTGCATGTCGAACCCCACCCCATTGTCTCGCACAAAGATCTCGACCTCGCTTGGGTTTCGTTTCGTGGCGCCGATCTCGATCTTCGCCTCCGGCCTGGTGGCGGTGAATTTCAAGGCATTGGTGATGAGATTCACGAACACTTGGCGCAGCATCGCCGGATCACCTAACACGAGAGGCAATGGGCTCATTGTCCAGGAGATTGTCCGGCCTTGCAAGTCAAGATGCAAATCGTGGAGGACCGTCTTGACGAGCTGATCTAAATTGACCGTGGTGCGCAGCATGTCCTGCCGGCCCATACGGGAAAACACTAGCAAATCGTCAATGAGCTGCCCCATCTGTTTGGCGGAGTCTGAAATTGTTTGGAGATACCGTCGCGCTTTGTCATTGAGCGCCTCACCGGCTGCCTTCGACAGGAGGGCGGCATACCCGTCGATATGACGGAGTGGGGCACGCAGGTCGTGCGACACGGAATAGCTGAACGCTTCCAACTCTTTATTGGCGGCCTGAAGCAATGCACCCCGATTTTCCAGTTCCGCGGCAACGCGGCGTCGCTCGGTGACATCGTGATGGATGAGAAAGTAGACGGAGGCCAAGAGAACCAACTGCAAGAGCGCGCCCAGTCCGAGCAAGGCAATCGTATGTCTCGTGCTTCCGGCAGACTGACTGACTCGGGCCTGAAGGGCTCGCTGCTCAGCCCCGTCAAGCTCAGTCATCACAGAGTGAATCCTCTCAAGCTCGTTCTTTGCCGCTCCGGAGAGGGCGAGGTGGCGGACGGCATCATAGCCATCTTTCTCTCGTCTGGTGATGGCACGCGCCTCCGCATCCAATTGCCGGTCGATAAGAACTTCGAGTGTCGCCACCCGGGACTGCTGCTCAGGCCACTCGTTCGTCAGCCCCCTGAGATACCGAAGGTATTCCGGCATCTGTTCGACGGTGCTCCGGTAGAACTTCAAATAGGATTCTTCCCCGGTCACCAGGTAGCGCCGATGCCCTCGTTCAGTCGCGTCGAGGGCTTCGCTCACCGATTCGAGTAACTGCACTAACTCATGGCTCTTGCTGTCGAGTCGGCTATTCTCGATCAACACTGAAGTGTTGCGATAGGAAATGGCACTAATCACCACAATGCCGGAAAAAACGAGCCCAAAGCCTGCGAGGACGCGTCGCTCGATCGACCAATGGGTCAACCATTCCATGAGTTTGCCGCTCTTGGGAGTCGGCGCCAGGCTGGTGCCGGGAGCCGTTTCAGGCGGAATAGGCGTGACTGGATGTTGTGGTGCGACGAAAGCCATGGCTCAAGCGTCTGCGGATGTGAGACTGCGAGGAAATACTGTGGCCACTATACTCTGAGCCGGGAGACCCTGCAAAAAATATTGTAGCAGACTTCTCGCCAAACGCTGTGAGGAACCGACTCGGATGGATTTACCCACCGACTGGAGTGACGGCAGGGGGAATGGGAATGGAGACGGCTGGATCCGCTATGCCGGAAAACATCATTGTGGCCGAGACGACCCAATCGGTGAAGGGTTGTGGATAAATACCGATCACA
>JANYAJ010000240.1 GCA_025361385.1 Nitrospira sp. | reverse complement strand
TCTCTAGCACGAGATCCTATTCAGGCTAAAGCTATTGTCAACAAACACCGAAATACACATGTAGCGGGAGCTCTCCTACAGCCTGCTCACATGCGAGCAGGACAAGGTGTCTCCCTGCAATGGTCATTACCGAACGTACGCCGGCACATCTCTCAACGGCAGGTCGATGGATCGATTTCACTTACTAGCGCTATGGACGTACCGGTGTGGTCATCGAGTAACCCTACCGTCGGAAGGTTCGCGATGACGAGCTTGCGCGGACGATTACCCTATTCGCCTCTTCCGCTCAACGTGATGATCGTCCTCTGTATCTGGCTGTTGGTCACTGGACTTGCCTGGGCTGACTCCTTCGACCTGACCGATGATGTTGGAACCCCGTTCGTCAGTGCGGGCGTTATCGTCGGTTCGGACGGTGATGAAGTCCGTGAAAAGATTGAGGCTGCTTGGACGAGCGGGGTCCTTTCAGGACACATGCCTCCGACGGCGAGGCCACACCTCTTGGTGGGGCTGATTCCACGCCTCTTCCTTGAACCTTCGTACATTCCTCTCTACCAGCAATTGTGTTCGTTCCGTATCTGATCGTTTCCTGTCCCCTCCCTGTCCGTCCTTCTTTATTCCAGTATCGCTCGGATCCGTTTACGTCGCGCTGTTCTGCGAAGAGGAACATCAATGATTGAACGCTTGATACAGTTTTCACTCAGTCAACGGCTTTTTGTCTGTGTGTTCGGACTTATGCTGATGTGTAGCGGGCTCTATGCGTTTCACATCCTCGATGTCGTGGCCTACCCCGACCCATCCCCGCCCATGATCGAGGTCATCACACAGTATCCCGGCTGGTCTTCAGAACAGATCGAACGAGCCATAACCATTCCGATTGAGATCGGGCTCCAGGGTATGCCCGGCCTGACCGACATCCGCTCACTCTCGATCTTCGGGCTAAGCGACATTAAGGTCTACTTCGACTTTAACACGGACTATTTCCGGGATCGTCAGGAGGTCCTCAACCGGCTCCAGATGATTTCGCTTCCCCAGAACATCCAGCCGACGATCTCCCCCTGGTCCGCGATCGCAGAAATCTATCGATATGAGCTGGTCGGTGAGAAGAAGACCCTGACCGATCTCAAGACGATACAGGACTGGCAGATCCGCCGGGAGTTTAAGCGGATACCAGGAGTCATCGATGTCTCGACGTTCGGCGGGACGACGAAGGAGTACCACGTTGAGTTGGATCCAGGACAGCTGATCAGTTACGACATCACACTGGACCAAGTCATCGACGCGCTGGCCAAGAACAACACGGACGTCGGAGGCAATTACCTCACGCAGGGCGGGCAAAATTTCAACATTCGCGGGATGGGACTGATCAAGAATCTTGACGATATCACCACTGCAGTAGTCACCGAAAAGGACGGCACCCCTGTGTTTATCAGGAATCTCGGTGAAACCAGTATGGGGTATCGCGTTCGATTGGGCAAAGTGGGGATCGATGATCGGGATGACGTCGTGGAGGGGGTTGTGCTTCTCCAGCGAGGTTCCAAGGCCTTACCGGTGTTGGAACAGGTCCATCGGAAAGTGGACGAACTCAATAGCCAAAAACTGTCGCAGGATGTTGCCATCAAGACGTTCTATGATCGGACCGTGCTGATCCACACGACCATTGAGACGGTCGTGGATATTCTCATCGCCGGGATTCTGCTCGTCTCGATCATCCTCTATGTGTTCTTGGGACATTTCCGGACATCGATGATTGTCGCCCTCACGGTTCCCATGGCACTATTGTTCACCTTTTGTCTGCTCGTGGCACGAGGAGACTCAGCCAACCTGATCTCCCTCGGCGCAATCGACTTCGGAATCATCGTCGATTCGACGTTGATCATGGTTGAAAGTATTTTTTCCCATCTGGCTCACAAGCGAGGCCATGGACTCACGGTGCCCATGCATATCATGCGGGCAGCCCGCGAAGTCGGCCGTCCCATCTTCTTTGCCACGACCATCATCATCGTCGCCTTCGTGCCATTGTTTACCATGACCGGGGTCCCGGGAAAGATTTTCGCGCCTATGTCACTTACGTATGGATTGGCTTTGACCGGGGCATTACTCATGGCCTTCACGCTGGCCCCGGCGCTCTGCTCCTTTCTCCTCACCGGTCCCATTCAAGAACGCGACACGAAAATCGTAGAAGTGATCAAGCGGTGGTACCTCGCAGTGCTGGCCTGGGCACTCGATCGTCCCCGGGTGGTAATTGGCCTGGCCGTCGCCGTCTTGATATTCGCCATGTGCCTGGTGCCGCTCATCGGCGGAGAATTCATGCCGGCATTAGAAGAAGGGAATATCTGGGTACGGACGACCATGCCGGTGGACATCTCATTCGAAGAAGCGAGTCGGCTCGTGACCCAGGTCCGGGCAATCTTCAAGCAGTTTCCCGAAGTGGTTAGTGTGGCGTCTCAACTGGGTCGTCCCGACGATGGAACGGATCCCACCAGTTTCTTCAATGCGGAATTCCTAGTGAACCTTAAGAACAAGGCGGAGTGGCGGAAAACCCTCGCGACTAAACGGGATTTAATCGATGAAATCGAGCGGGAGCTCTCGACGATCCCCGGGGTGACATTCAATTTTTCTCAGGCGATCCAAGATAACGTGCAAGAAGCCATGTCCGGTGTGAAAGGCGAGAATGCCATCAAGCTCTTTGGGAGCGATCTTCATGTATTAGAAGAACAGGCCGCCCAGATCAAGCAGGTGATGGAGCAGGTGCCCGGGGTAAAAGACCTGGGAGTATTACATCTACTCGGCCAACCGAATCTCATCATTGAGGTCGACCGCCAAGCCTGCGCACGTTATGGACTCAAGGTAGGCGACGTCAACAATGTGGTGCAGGCGGCCATTGGTGGTCAGGCCGTCACGCAGGTGTATGAAGGAGAAAAGTGGTTCGATCTCGTCGTCCGATTCAAGCAGGAATATCGTCGGGATGCTGACTCGATTGGCAATATCCAAGTTAACACGCCGGACGGAGCCAGGGTCCCGCTCAAACAGTTGTCTACGATCACAGAGCAGACCGGTGCATTCATCGTATACCGGGAGAGTAACGAACGGTATATCCCCATCAAGTTCAGCGTACGGGGGCGAGATTTAGAGGGGACCGTCACGGATGCGCAGCAACGGATCGCCGAACGCGTCACGTTGCCTGAAGGCTATCGCATTGAGTGGCATGGAGAATTTGACCAGCTTCAAGATGAAAAACGGCGGCTCATCATCATCGTGCCCCTGACGCTCCTCATCATCCTGTTCCTCGTCTATTTTGTCTTCAATTCCATCGGCGATGCGCTATTGGTCTTAGTCTCCGTACCCTTTGCACTTGTGGGAGGAGTGTTGGCTCTCGCTATAACGGGAACGAACTTCAGTATCTCCGCCGCTGTAGGGTTCATTTCTCTCTTTGGGGTGGCTGTCCAAGGCGGGCTCATTCTTGTAAGCCGCATTCGTGATCTGGTCGGGGAAGGGCACGACGTGAGGACTGCGATCATGAAAAGCGCCGAAGCTCGGATGCGCCCAGTCTTGATGACCTCGTTGGCAGCGGCGATCGGGCTATTGCCTGCGGCAGTCGCCACCGGGATTGGGGCCCAGTCCCAACAGCCGTTGGCCCGCGTCGTAGTGGGAGGGATGCTGACATCCGCGGTATTGATCCTTGTCGTGCTGCCGCTCTTCTATCAGTGGCTGCATCGCGAGAAAGATCCTGAAGGCTGATCCAGAGTCAGCTCTTGAACCCAGTCGGATTACCACTCTGCCAGCGCCAGGCATCGATACACATCGCTTCGAGCCCACGTTCGGCTCGCCAGCCTAATAACTCAAATGCCCGCTGGGGGTCGGCATAACAGGACGCAATGTCTCCGGGCCGCCGCGGCGCGATCGTATAGGGGACTGGCCGCCCGCTTGCGCGCTCAAACGCCTGCACGATATCCAGCACGCTATAGCCTGTACCAGTGCCTAGATTCACGGTCAAACAATCGGCTTGTGCGTCGCGTCGCTCAAGCGCCTTGAGGGCCTTGAGATGGCCCAGGGCCAGATCCACCACATGAATGTAATCTCGCACACCTGTCCCATCCGAAGTGGGGTAATCATTTCCCCAGACATTGAGACGAGCGAGTCGACCGACTGCCACTT
>JANYAJ010000215.1 GCA_025361385.1 Nitrospira sp. | reverse complement strand
GTCGTGACGATTGGATTTGCCAAGCAAGCGACGGGGGCCCGAGGGATGATCGAGAACTCTGATAATATGGCGGTACTGACATCGATCTGTGAACGACTGAGCGGTCAGACGGTTCGGGTGCGGATCGTTGAATTGACAGAGTCCGATCCTCCAGGGCAGACGATGGCGCAGCTCAGGGCGACGAAGGAAAAAGAACAGAAACAAGTCCTCTTCGAGCAAGCGAAGGCGCACCCGGTCGTCAAACAGGCCCTGGAAATGTTCGGCGCAGAACTCGCAGAGGTCAGGCCGGTAGTGAGCCAGAAGGAGATCGAAACATGAAGAACCCGTTAGCGAATATGGGCAATATCCTGAAGCAGGCGCAGGCGATGCAGGCACAAATGGCCAAAGTGCAGGAACAAGCATCGGCGAAGACCGTAACCGGAACGGCGGGCGGTGGCAGCGTGACCGTCACGGCCAATGGGGCTATGCAACTGCTCGGCATCGTCATCGATTCCGAAGTCGTGAAAAGCGGGGACGTGGAGATGGTGCAGGATCTGGTCATGGCCGCATCGAACGACGCCCTTCAGAAGGCTCGCGAGATGATGGCGAACGACATGAAAGCCGTGACCGGCGGAATGAATGTTCCCGGACTGTTCTAGCAGGTAATGAACGTATGGCCGTTGATCAACAAGGATTACTCGCACGATTGGTGCGCGAATTAGTCCGTCTCCCCGGCATCGGACAGAAGACGGCGCAGCGGTTGGCGTTTCACGTGTTGAAAGCTGAGCGAGAAGAGGCACTCCGCTTGGCTGAGGCCATTCGTGCCGTCAAGGACGGCCTCTCTTTTTGCCGGCAATGCCGGAACATCGCTGAGGGGGAACTCTGTGAGTTTTGTCTCGACCCTAAACGGGACCAGACAAGAATTCTCGTGGTCGAAGAACCAAGTACGACCTATGCCATCGAGCGGGCAGGGGCATACCGCGGCTTATATCATGTGTTACTTGGTGCCTTGTCTCCCCTGGATGGGGTCGGACCGTCCGATATCAGGGCCGAGGAACTAGTCGACCGAGTGAAGCGTGGAGGCATTCAGGAAGTCATTCTCGCGACGAGTCCGACGATTGAAGGGGAGGCAACCGCCATCTATCTGACGAACCAACTCAAACCTCTCGGGGCCCGTGTTTCACGTATCGCCTATGGCATCCCAGTCGGGATGGATATCGAATATGCCGACGACGTCACATTGCTGAAATCCATCGAAGGCCGCCGGGATCTCTAGAGGCTCCGTCCCTGTGTCTCCCATTGACCCCTCTCCAGACCCCTGCTATAGTTTCCGACGCTCTAGACCTTTTACTCCTTAGGCAGGCTGCGGTATGAAAGCAAGCCCTTCCACCAAGCGAATCTCGCCCACTCCCTCAGCGGAGAAACCGGTTACTACTAAACGCAAAGCCAAGACAGCGGCCCCTGGAAATAAATACACGGCTATTCGTCGTGATCTGGAGCAACAGCGACTGATCATCTTAGCGGAAGCTGTCGAGGGGTTGGCCAATCCAAACGGGCAAGAGGCGCTCCCGGATGTGAGCGATCAGGCCTCTGCGGAAGCCGATCAAAACTTTTCGATGAGGATCCGTGAGCGCGAGCAGCGGCTGGTTAAGAAAATAGACGAAGCGCTTGGTCGAATCGACCAGAATATCTACGGAATCTGTGAGCGCTGCGAAGAAGAGATTCCCTATCCGCGACTCAAAGCCCGCCCTGTCACCACCCTCTGCATCGATTGCAAGACCCTCGAAGAGCAGGAAGAAAAAGCTCGGCGGTAAACGTCAGGCTTTCCCTTCGTCACCACACATCGACGCAGGCGTGATCCACAACAACATCATGTTGAGCAAGGGCACTAGTGTTTGAGCGCCTTGACTCGTTGCTGGACGAGAGCGATGCGGCTGGCTTCATCGGGGATCCCCTCAACCAGCGCGAGGTAGGTCTCATACTCCGCAAGGGCCCGCTTGGGGTTCGAGGGCTCGATGGCTTCGGCCAGGTTGTAGCGGGCAATGGCATAATTGGGTCGGAGTGTAACGGCTTTCTCAAATGAAACGAGCGCGTTCATCTTATCTCCGAGATCGGTGTACACCGTCCCGAGATTGTTCAGGACTTCTGGCGTGTTCGGTCTGATGGCCAACGATTGAAGCATTTCCGTCTTGGCCTTCTCCTGCTGCCCCTTCCCTTTCCATGCCTGGCCTAACTTATGATGGGCCTCTGCCAGCCATACCTTGTTCGTAAAGCCGCTCGTGATCGCTTTCTGATAGGCATGGGCTGCGGTATCGTAACTCTGAGCCCCACAGTAGGAGAGTTGTGCGGTTTGCCCGCGAGCGAATTGCTGGAGCGAGGGGAAGGGCTCCTTGTCCTCCGCCCCTTGGCTGTCGAGTTGTTGCCCTGGTTTTTGGCCGCTTGGGTGGCGCAGCCGTTCCAAGAATTCGCGCCGGTAGGGTGAGAACAGGCGCACATAGGGATCGATCGTCACGGAGGCCTGGAGCAGCGAGGGTTGCTCGCGTGAGCCAAGAACCAGGTACTGTGTCGTCGTTTTCTCGTCGCCGGTTTCGTACAGGGCGCTCGAGTCCATACTCGACTTTGAAGACAGATTCGCAACGTTGAGATAGAACTCCAAGGCCGGCTTCAGCAGCGTCAAGGTATGGCGAAGGATCGGGTAGGGATTGAGATCAAGTCCAGAGGGAAAGGTAAAGAGGGCTCCGATCAGCAGACCATCTTCATCGAAAAAATAGGACTCGTCACCATGCGATGGGCTTCGATCGGCAGGAAGAATCATCTCCTGGCCGGAGCCCCAGGTCTGTGTCTTGAGGCTAGAGACAGGATGTGTCTTGAGAAAATCTGGCTTCGAAGTACAAAGCGTGATGGGATTGAGAAGGACTAGATCGCTTTCTGATGGTGGGAGATTCGGCTTGGGGCTCTGAGTTTCGCAGGCGCTCAGGGTGAGGATCAGTCCTAGCCAGCAGACCAGCCAGGGGCGAACTGGTGCAGCACTGGGCGATTGTGTATCACGAGGCTTCAGACTCACGAGGGGAAGCATACACGAAACGTGAAAGAGTTTGCCAAATGGATGACAAGACAACGCCCGCTTTCCCATGAAAGCGGACGTTGTTAGAATTTTCGGGCAGGGTTTCTCGAGAGATTATCGCCGCTGACTATCCAACATCGAATCTTCGGTCGTGTAACCGAACAGGTACGGCAACTTGCTGGTGAGTGCGTATATCGGTCGATTCACGCCGTAATCCAGCGCGACACCGATAGGGTGCAACAAGAAACCGGTCCAGCGCCAGGGGTTATCACTGGGGGCTGCTCCAGCTGCCACATCGGTATAGACCAAGGATGTGGGATCCATCACACTGTAAATACTGGCTGGGGCGGAATAGCCTCCATCTGCATCGGCCAAGGCCTGCTGCTCGCGATTTCCAGCACATCCGACGGCAGTGGCCAGAAGGAGAATCCCTACGGCAAGAGCTGTTGTCCGCATTATTGACCTCACTTGTCTGGTACGGTTCAGGGCCCACGCTAACTCGACAGACTAAAGTGTAGCCGACCTCCCGGATTCTGTCCAGGCATGGAACGGTTCAACCAACTCCGTGAAAACCTAGAATTTCTTGGACTGGGTAAAGAGGACGTGGTGGGCGATACTGGTATCGAACCAGTGGCCTCTTCCGTGTGAAGGAAGCGCTCTACCCCTGAGCTAATCGCCCACAGGGCATGAAGTCTAGCATGGGGCCATAAATCGGATCAACCGTGGCGAAATCCGTCACGGGTGATCCGATCGATGATCACTCGCTTCCATCCTGGCGCTGCCTCGCCACTCTCGAAGCACAGTCGCCTTGACATCCCCAAAACACGGTTCCTACAATGCCCCTCCTCTCACCTTTTCTCACGGAGTTTCACTCGCATGCGCGACGACATTGTCATTATCGGGGGCGGTCTGGCCGGATCTGAGGCAGCGTGGCAGGCAGCCAATCGTGGCGCAAAAGTGACGCTCTATGAGATGCGCCCAAAAGAAACGACGAAGGCCCACAAGACCGGTGGTTTGGCCGAGCTGGTCTGTTCGAATTCGCTCGGCTCTACGGATCCCCTGAATGCTCCCGGCATTTTGAAAGAAGAAATGCGCCGGCTCAACTCGCTGATTATCCGAGCAGCAGATGAAGCGCGGGTGCCGGCAGGATCGGCCCTGGCCGTCGATCGGGACCTGTTTTCACTCAAGATTACCCAGGCGCTCGAACGCCATCCGAACATTCGCATTCTGCGTGAGGAGATCACGGACATTCCAACGGACTGTCTCTGTATTGTGGCGACCGGGCCGCTGACATCCGACAAACTGTCTCAGGCTATCGCCCAATTGACCCATACAAAGCATTTGTACTTTTACGATGCGATCTCTCCGATCGTGGATACGGACTCCATTAACATGGACGTCGTCTTCCTTGCCTCCCGTTATGGCAAGGGCGGGGACGACTACCTCAACTGCCCAATGGACGAAGCAACCTACAATGCCTTTTACGAAGCCTTACTAGCCGCGGAGAAAGTGCAACCCAAAGAATTCGAAAAGACCGCCTACTTCGAAGGTTGCATCCCCATCGAGGTGATGGCCGAGCGGGGCCGTCAGACCATGCAATTCGGTCCATTGAAACCGGTGGGCCTGGAGAATCCTAAGACGGGGAAGAGAGCCTATGCGGTGGTGCAGCTCCGGACAGAAAATGCCCATCGCTCCTGCTACAACCTTGTGGGATTTCAAACGAAGCTGACCTATGGAGAACAGAAGCGCGTGTTTCGTATGATTCCAGGCCTCGAACAAGCGGAGTTTCTCCGCTACGGCAGCCTGCATCGCAACACGTTTATCAATTCTCCCTCACTGCTGCGCAATACCCTCCAGTTCAAGGCGCGCGGGACCCTCTTCTTTGCCGGACAGCTGGTCGGCGTCGAGGGCTATGTGGACTCCGCCGCGATGGGAGGGTTGGCCGGCATCAATGCGGCTCGCGGCCTGGCAGGGTAACCATTGGCCACCCCGCCGCCCACCACGGCGCATG
>JANYAJ010000208.1 GCA_025361385.1 Nitrospira sp. | reverse complement strand
TTCCCGGAACAGTTCGCCAAGGCTAAAGACATCACGCTCAGCGCGTGGATTCTCCGTTGTCTTGAAGGATCAGCGAACCGTGGCACCGTCAACGAACGCCGCTATGCGAGACGCTGGCGGCTGTTGCTAGGAAATCGACTGCTCCCGGCTATCACGCTCGAAGAGCTTCGCCGCATCCAGACCGTGATGAAAGCGCGGCGGAGCAAGTTGCAAGCGCGCCATGGGCAGGAGCCGCGAGCTTGGGCACCTGGCACGATCAACCGACATTTCGGCTACTTGCGGCACGTGCTGAATCTCGCAATCAAGGACGGACTCCTCGACCGCAATCCCGTTAGTGGCGTGAAGTTCCTGGCTGAGGCCACCACAACGCGCTTCTTGACGGACACTGAGTTAGAGAGCCTGCGTAGGATCATGGCACCGGAGCACTGGCAGCTTGTGGTGTTTTCGATTGAGACCGGACTTCGGCGAGAAGAGCAATTCAACCTCCAGTGGAACCAAGTGGATATGGAAAATGGGATTCTCACGATTCCACTCCCCAAGGGAGGGCGGACGCGTCATGTTCCGCTCAGCGAGGGTGCCAAAGCGATTTTACGGGCACTCCCGTCGTTCCTGGAGTCTGGGTGGGTATTCCCGAGCCGCACAACGCTAGGGAAGCCTCTCGACTCCAGAAACTACATGCGGCGAATCTACAAACCTGCACTCCAAAAAGCAGGCATTGTGGGCGCGTGCTGGCATACACTCCGACATACGGCGGCAAGCCGAAGAATCATGTCAGGCGTTGATCTCGTCTCTGTAAAATCATTGCTCGGTCATCGCAACATCGAGACCACGATGAGGTATAGCCACCTCAGTCCGAATCACCTCAGGCAAGCCGTGAACCGAGGCAGTCTTGATGAGCATCTGAGAAGCATCAACCCACACATGCCACCTGCGGAGCCCTTTCCACGGTTGGGAGGCGATCCCTATCAGCTAGACTTTGAGGGTACGACCGGGAGTAAAACCGGGAGTAATACGGAGGAGCCGCGAGGGGAAGATATTCAACCTATTGATTATATGGTGCGCCCGGCTGGAATCGAACCAGCGACCCTCAGCTTAGAAGGCTGATGCTCTATCCAACTGAGCTACGGGCGCACGCTATTTATCAATCACTGATGTGCAGCGTAAACGGCCATGGTCTCGGCAAATATTCCCAGCTTGTTCGCTTTGAGGTAGTTGTTAAGCTTTTATGCTGCTGGCGTCAAGTCCCGCTCGCGCAGGGATTATACCGGTCTAAAATCTAAATTCCCACATGTGTACGCATCAACCAGGCATCCCCGTAAAACTGACTTCACATGCTCTGTTGGCACACGAACGGTCAGGAAAGGACATGACTCTGGTCACCCCCACCGTCACTTGTTACCGAGGATTAGACAACCGCAGCCAAGACTGCCACGGCGAAGCAACAGGTAAAGAGAACCTCACAAAGAACGGTCTAATCCTGTATCCGGGATCTCCCCTCTATCAAAATAGAGCAGGCTACGAACGGTTTTTTCACGCAGATGAACGCTTCTCCATCATTGATCCAACCCATACCCATGCTATACTCGGCTACAATATATTGCATATCCCGACCGACCTCACCGGGAAAGGTAGATGATGTTCATCACGACCATGTTTCCATATCGAGCTCTTCTGTCCATCCTCCTCAGCCTGCTGATGCTCGCGACCACGTCATGCGACACCTTGGACTCGCTCACAGAAAGCACAAAAGAGAAGATGCTTGAGAACAAGGAAGCGCTGATCGGCAGCCTCGCCGGCGGCACAGCAGGCGCGACGATTGGTGGCCTGGCCGGAAAGAAAAAAGGAGCCATCATCGGAGGCACGGTCGGCCTCGTATCCGGTGGGCTGATTGGAAACTACTACGCCAAACGAGAGCGCGATCGGACTCAAACGACGGCCTCCGTTGGGTATCGCCCCGAACAAGGGAACATTCTGACGATCAGCGACGCACTGGCATCGCCCTCTGTTGCCAAACAGGGGGACTCCGTAAAGATCAATGCCAAGTACACTATCCTCAGACCCGACGAAAACAAGGCAACCATCAAGGAAACACGTGAGATCCGTTACAACGGAACAGTCGTGGACACACAAAAAGCCGAAATTCAGCTGGATCAGGGCGTGCAGAACATTACATGGGAATATCCCATCTCCCGTGAGGCCAAATCCGGCAACTACCAAGTCTTAACCACCGTCGCCATCGATGACAAAAACGCTGCAGCCACAGCCACGTTCGAGATTAAATAAGTCTGTCGGTCGTTGCTCCACCGCATCGCAGCAGGTCATCCCGTGATGCGGTGGCTCCCGGCCTCTGCTTGGCTACGCCTGCTGCTGTTGCTGACTGGTGCAGTCGTTCAATCTGTACCGAGCGGGTGGGCCGCCTCACCGGCTCAACCAGAGCCACCTCCTTCTTCACCTCCCCTCCTCCGCATCGAAGCCGGTCGGCACACCAGCAGCATTCTGCGAATCAGCACTGACGAACAAAACCGCTATTTAGCAACGGTCTCTCTCGATAAGACGGTGCGCATCTGGGGGCTGCCGAAACTTGAACTTCAAACCGTCCTCCGTCCACCGATCGGCAATGGAATAAAAGGCACCTTGTATGCCGTTGCCATATCCCCCAATGGCCTCACCATTGCGTGTGGAGGTGTGGAGGGAGAAGTTCTAATATTTGATCGTGAAACAGGACGTCTGACCAATCGATTGCAGGGCTTTCCCAACATCATCAATCATCTAGCCTACTCACGGGACGGTCGGTGGCTCGTGATTACGCTCGGAGGCCAACAGGGTATCCGGCTCTACGCCACCAAGACCTACACCCAGGTAGATCAGGACTCCGTCTACGCGGCGGCGAGCCATTATGCAGAGTTCAGCCATGACGGGCGATTGATCACCGTATCGGATGATGGCCATCTTCGTCTCTACGAGTTAGGCGCAACCACCACGTCACCGCTTATGCTCATCGGCAAACGAAAGCTAGCCGGTGACCGCCCTCGTTCTGCCAGCTTCTCCCCTGACGGCAATACATTGGCGGTGGGATTTGTGGACCATCCACGGGTGGATTTGGTGTCGGGGAAGGACCTCACCGCGCTGACCTCCCTACCCACGTCCAAAGCGGACGAAGATCAGTATTTCATATCCGTCGCATGGTCCAGCGATGGTCAAAGCCTCTATGCTGCAGGGAGTTATCAAGAACGTGGCAAGACCGGGCAGGCACGCGGCACGACCTTCATCCGCCGGTGGACGATCGGTGCAAACAAAGCCTTCCAAGACTATCCCGTGTCAGAAGGCTCCATTGAGCAATTACTCTCCCTGAAAAATGGGGATGTGATCTTCGCCTCGCACGATCCTGCGTTGGGTGCCATCGACAGCTCCGGCATTCGCACCCAATATCTCGGCCGTCCGATTCCGGACTTTCGCGGCATGGGCGAAGAGTTCATGATCTCGGAAGATGCCGCAATCGTGAAGTTTGCCTACAACCGTGGTAAATCGTTTACCGTGTTTTCGCTCCCTGCCAGATCCTTCACGCAAGATCCCCCTCCGGGCCTTGTGTTGCATGGTCCAGACCGGGGAGAGCCCGCCTTCACGATGTTCGGTCTACTCGGAGACAACAAGAAAGATCTCCGGATCACAGACTGGCAGGACTCGCCGACGCCTCGACTAAACGGCCGACCGCTCCCCCTCCAGCCAGGGGAACTCTCTCGCAGTCTCGCCATCGCACCGGACCAGGACAGCTTCCTGCTCGGCACGGAATCCAAGCTACGGCTCTTCGCACGCGACGGGACCCCACGGTGGCACATTTCCGTTCCCGGTATTGCCTGGAACGTGACCATTTCGAAAAACGGCCGCCTCGCGGTCGCCGCACTAGGAGACGGCACGATCCGATGGTTTCGCCTCCAGGACGGTCAGGAATTACTGGCGCTCTACCCCCACACAGATCGAAAGCGCTGGATCGTCTGGACCCCCAAGGGCTACTTCGACGCCGACACAGATGCGGAAGCTCTCATCGGGTGGCATCTGAATCGAGGCAGCAACCGCGAAGCCGAGTTCTACGATGCCTCGCACTTCTTCGAGCAGTTCTACCACCCGGAACTCGTGGCACGAGTGCTCCGCACGACAGAGGCAGATACGGCCGCGCTCCAATATTTCGGCCAACAGGAACGAGTCAATTTGGCCGTCGGATTTACCTCCCCGCCGACGGCCACCATTACGACCCCTACGCCAAATGCCCCGTTGAACCAAGAAGAGATCGACGTGACAGTGACCGCTGAGGATCAAGGAGGCGGGATCGGCGAGATACGCCTCTACCACAATGACAAGCTCGTCGGAACCGACACTCGCGGGGTCACCGTGACGGCAGATACCGCTGTACGGAAGCAGCGAACCCTCCCGTTTCATATCCGCCTCATTCAGGGGGAGAACAACCTGAGAGCCGTGGCCATCAGCACGGCCAGGATCGAAGGAAAATCGGTCGAGCTGCGAATGACCTTTAACGGACCACAGAAACAAGCCGTCCTGCATCTCATTGCGGTCGGTATCAATCAGTATCAGAACTCTGCGTTGAATCTCAATTTCGCCCAACCTGATGCCGCGGGTATTCTGAAGTTTTTCTCTGCGTCATCGTCCAGTCTGTTTCGAACCGTCAAAATCACCGAGCTGTTCAACAACGGTGCAACCAAGACCGAGTTACTCACGAAGCTCCAGAGCCTGAAAGGCACGGCTCCGGAAGACGTCGTCATCGTGTATCTTGCCGGACACGGTGAAAGTGTTGGAGCAGACTGGTACTTCCTCCCACACGAGGTCGTGTATCCAGAACGGCCGGAAGAAATACGGCAGAAGGGCATCTCGTCACAAGAGATTAAAGACCTGGTGATGCAGATCGGAGCCAAGAAGGTGCTCTTGCTCATGGATGCCTGCAAATCGGGCTTTGCCCTGCAAGCTTTTTCAGCCAGAGGCGTGGACGAACGCCAGGCCCTGGCTCAGTTGGCGCGAGCCAATGGCGTTCATATCGTGGCCGCATCTACAAAAGATCAATTTGCCAGCGAAGTTCAAGAACTCGGACATGGCGTGTTCACCTATACCCTGCTCGAAGGGCTCCAAGGACAAGCCGACGGAAGCCCGAAAGATGGCATCGTCACGGTGCGAGAACTCCTCGCCTTTGTGGAAGCCCGCCTGCCTGAACTCAGCCTAAAATTCAAAACCGAACGGCAATATCCGGTCGCCGAATCTCGTGGCATGGATTTCCCCATCGCAGCGATCAAATAGACTGCGGCACAGCATTCATTTCGCCGCAAAAGCCAACCAACACATGAGCGGATGGCATCAATGACGAAGGGGATTCTCCATAGCTTGGACAATCCCCTTCGACATACGTACACGGCTATGTTTTATGAGCCCGATAGATGGGTGCTACACACTGGAGGCATTGATCCAGGCGCCTCAATGATAGGCGACGGATCGAAGAAACTGTGGTTGGTCGGGGCGACAGGATTCGAACCTGCGACATCCTGCTCCCAAAGCAGGCGCGCTACCGAGCTGCGCTACGCCCCGACTCGAGTAACTCGAACTTCATCTCTCGCAACAGATCTTTCGCCAGAGTGAAGGCTTTAGCACGATGGCTGATCGTATTCTTTTGATCCGCCGAGAGTTGAGCCAATGTCTTCCCCAATTCTGGGACGAAGAAGACTGGATCATATCCGAATCCTAACGTGCCGTTCGTCTCATCTGCAATCGCTCCATCCAGCGTACCATGTACCACTCGCATTTCACCAGACGGAAGGACGATCGCTGCGACGGTCACAAAGCGAGCGGTTCGTCGTTCATGAGGCACACCCGTCAACTCTCGCAGCAACTTCCGGCAATTGTCGTCGTAGGTGGCGTCTTCCCCGGCATATCGGGCCGCATGGACACCGGGCCGCCCACCGAGTGCATCGACTTCAAGTCCTGTATCGTCGGCGACAGCCGGCAAGCCTGTATATTCGGCGATCGCACGCGCTTTCTTGATCGCGTTGGCTTCGCAAGTCGCCCCATCTTCGACTACGTCCGGTGCATCCGGAAATTCATCGAGGCTGCGAATCGTGATGCCCAGCCCGCGTAAGAGCGCGACGAGTTCTATGACTTTATGCCGGTTGCGAGTGGCAAGCACTAATTCACGGATCATCGCCTCTGCCCTACTCCAATTCCCCGATCAGATCCTTTTGCAGCGCGGTGAGAGTCTGAATCCCGCTCCATCCCACCGCCATGAACTCATCCATTTCAGATTTGGCAAAGGGAGTCCGTTCTGCGGTGCCTTGTACTTCGACATAGCGCCCTTGCCCCGTCATAACGACATTCATATCGACATCGGCCATCGAGTCCTCGGTATAGGCCAGATCGAGCAGGATTTCCCCGCCCACTTTCCCGACACTGATCGCGGCCAGATAGTCCGTCAATGGACGTTTTTTGATCAGCCCCTTCTTCTTGAGCGAGGAGAAGGCATCGGCCAAGGCAATAAAGGCTCCCGTAATGGAGGCCGTTCTGGTCCCGCCGTCTGCTTGGATCACGTCGCAATCGAGCCAGATCGACCGTTCTCCCATCTGCCCCATATCGGTCACCGCACGGAGGGCTCGCCCGACAAGACGTTGAATTTCCAACGTTCTGCCGCTTTGCTTTCCTTTGACCGCTTCACGCGGGGATCGGTCGTGGGTCGAACGAGGGAGCATCGAATACTCTGCCGTCACCCATCCTTGCCCTTTTCCCTTCAGAAACGGAGGCACCTTCTCTTCAATCGAAGCCGTACAAATGACTTTGGTATCGCCCATTTCAATCAGCACAGATCCTTCGGCATGCTTAATGAAATTTCGCGTGACCTTAACCGGACGCAATTGATCTTTTCGCCGCCCATCGACACGTAGTATTCCTGCTGCACTGCTCATTGGTAACTCCTGTTGTGTGATGTGGCGCATTATAAGTGAAGGCCCGGCGAAAGCGCAATGAAACCGGCCTGACACCCCAGCGACGACTGGAGCCGACAGAACCGACTGTATGCCTTTGCTCATTTTTATTGTCAATTTGTACAAAAGTACACGGTGCAATCGGCGAAATCTGTACAGCTCTTTCCGCACTCCAGTTGAGTGCCTCCTCTACGCCACAAACGCCACGACCACGACCCCCCTTTAAAAATGCTGTCACAGCGCATGATTTCGCTCCTTCTCGATCACAAAGATGTCACCCGTTGGCAGGGCCTAGCAGTGCGGGGTTTTCGCAATA
Organism: Nitrospira sp.; assembly: GCA_025361385.1. Classification (GTDB taxonomy): domain Bacteria; phylum Nitrospirota; class Nitrospiria; order Nitrospirales; family Nitrospiraceae; genus Palsa-1315. Next base: position 4,589 of record JANYAJ010000208.1, on the reverse strand, counting down.
TGATGGCATAAAAGGTGCACCTGCCCTTACAGTTCTCTGGGGGCCCATGCCTATCATAACCGTAACGAGCATTCACCGGACCTAGACAGTCTTTTCCTTCACCACACAAGACAGACACACCGTACACATTATGACGCTACTTCTTGACCGACCAAGCCAGCAAACCCTTCTTGAGCTCAAACGTATTCTGATCGTCGATGACGAAGAGCCCATCCGTCGGCTATTGGGATACATGCTGCAGACCCACGGCTACGAAACGGTGCTGGCGTCCGATGCGCGAGACGCGCGCGTGAAACTGGAAGAACAACCATTTGCCTTGATGTTGTGCGATGTGAATATGCCCGGCGAGTCAGGCATGGATCTGGTCCGTAATATCCTGAGCCAGTATCCCTCAACCGCCGTGATCATGGTGACCGGTCTCGATAGTTCCGTGCTGGCGAATGCGGCGTTAGACATCGGCGCCTTCGGGTACATCGTCAAGCCGTTTGAGTCCAATGAAGTCTTGATCGATGTCGCGAATGCACTCCGCCGCCGTCGGCTGGAGATGGAAAATCGTCTCCAACGAGAGAACCTCGAAGACATCGTGCGAACCAGGACGATGGCGCTGCAGCAAGCGCTTGAGTGGCTCGAACGCAGCGAAAAAGAATTGCGCCTCTCGCGAGAAGAAACGATTCAACGGCTTGCCATCGCCGCAGAATACCGGGACGGCGCCACGGCCCAGCATATTCATCGCATGAGCCACTATTGCGAATTGCTCGCCAGGAAATACGGACTCTCAGCGGAACGCTGTGAGTTGATCCGCACCGCCAGCCCGATGCATGACATCGGAAAAATCGGGACACCGGATCATGTGCTCCTGAAACCCGGCAAGTTCACGCCGGAAGAGTTCGACGTGATCTCTCAACATGCAGAAATCGGCTATCGCATCCTCGACGGATCTGATGCGGAGATCCTCAAAGTAGCCGCCTTAATTGCCTGGACCCACCATGAGCGCTGGGATGGGAATGGATATCCACGGAAGCTTAAAGGCGAAACGATTCCCATCGAAGGACGGATCGCGGCCATTGCCGATGCGTTCGATGCACTCACCACGCAACGGGTCTACAAGCCGGCTTTTACCCTCGATCACGCCGTCGAACTCATGAGCAAGCATCGAGGTGAACACTTCGATCCCGAGCTGCTCGATATCTTCTTTGCCTCGATGGATGACATCAAGCGCATTCACGACCGGTATGCCGACCCTTCATCGCCTGGAATCGTTCCCGAGTCATAAGTATCCTTTTTCGTCATTTCGTTGACCGGTTTTCTACCCGCCGATATACTTTCCTCATCTCGATCGGTACAGATACCCACGCAGATTTCCAGATCCTGTACCCACACCATCTCACGGCATACGCTCGAAAGGATTGCCGATCATGGCAAAGAAGGCAACGGCAACCCGCAAACCTGGGGCGACACGCAATTGGATCGCCTATCTCTGTGAATCCCTGGTCACGTCCGGAGTTATGCCGACCTGGGAAGCTGCAACCTACCTCACCGAGAACCTGTTTGGAGAAAACCCCAATCCCCGCCTCCTCAGTACGACAAACCCCTACGAAGTGACGTCTCAATTTCTTCAGCGGCTGTACCATCCACTCGTGGAAGCCGCATCTCGCGACATCACATTGCCTGATGGCGCCATGCTGCATGTGTTCACCGATATCAGCCTGACAGGGAAATCCGCGGTACTCGTCGTCTATTTGCCTGGCAATACTCAGCCACACCAACTATTGATGTTGGATGCCGCGAAAGCCTGGGAGTTGGTCTTTACTGATTCAGAAGACGTGAATCGATGGGCTGAAGAACGATACCGGCGGGTGAAGTCGGCACTGACCGCAGCAATCGGCAAGCCGACACATCCGAAGGTACTCGCCGCAGTTTCATAACAGCAGGTTAAACAGGTCCGCGAGCAGCCGTCTCCTCAGACTATCCACCAGTGGGTTCATAGTTCAGGTTCGGTCCCAACCATCGTTCGAGTGCTGAAAGCGGCATGCCCTTTCGCAACTGATAGTCGAGCACTTGATCCTTCCCAATCTTCCCCACCGCAAAATATCTGGCGTCCGGATGCGCGAAGTACAACCCACTGACCGAAGCCGCCGGCCACATGGCGAAGCTTTCCGTCAAGGTAATGCCTGTCTGCTGTTCTGCAGACAAGAGATCGAAGAGCAACCGTTTCTCTGTATGGTCGGGACAGGCAGGATAGCCGGGTGCCGGTCGAATCCCGCGATATTTCTCACGGATCAGATCCTCAGTCGACAACGTCTCTTCTGTGCCGTACCCCCACACATCACGCGCCTGCTTATGGAGATATTCGGCAAAGGCTTCGGCTAGACGATCGGCCAGAGCTTTGGCCATGATGGAGTTATAATCGTCGTGGTCCCGTTCGAACTCCTTACACAAGAGATCGACCCCAATTCCCGTCGTCACGGCAAAGGCTCCGAGATAATCCGCCCGGCCGGACTCTTTCGGCGCGATAAAATCAGCCAGCGCAAAACTCGGCTGCCCTTGCGGCTTCTCCGACTGCTGACGCAGGGTATGGATGGTCGTCAAGACCGCCGTGCGCTGTTCGTCGCGGTAGATCTCAATATCGTCTCCCACACTGTTGGCAGGGAAGAAGCCATAGACCCCATTAGCGGTGAATAACCGCTGCTCCACAATCTTTCGAAGCAAGGCTAACGCGTCGTCATGCAACTCCTTCGCCTTTGCTCCCACGACTGGATCGTCAAAAATGGTCGGGTAGCGTCCACGCAATTCCCACGTGTGAAAGAAGGGCGACCAATCGATATAGGGAATCAGCTGATCCAGCGGCTGCTGCGGCAAGGTCTTGATCCCCGTGAAGGCCGGTTTTGGGATATCGACCTCAGCCCACTTGGATTGGAACCGATTGGCTTGCGCCTTAGCCAAGGTCCAGAGGGTTTTTGCCCCCTTGTCGTGATGAGTCTGGCGAATCTGATCGTAGTCCGCACGAATCGTCTTGGCGAAATCGTCCCGCAAGCCGGCATTGACCAGACTCCCGACGACACCCACGGCCCTGGAGGCATCCAGTACATGCACCACGGAGTGGTGGTAGCCCGGGGCAATCTTGACGGCCGTATGGGCTTTGCTCGTGGTCGCGCCGCCGATCAGCAGCGGCAGATCAAAGCCCTCGCGCTTTAACTCGCGTGCCACATGGGCCATTTCGTCTAGGGATGGGGTGATCAGCCCGCTCAACCCGATGATCGCGACCCCATGTTCGCGTGCTGCCGCTAAGATCTGCTCACAGGGCACCATCACTCCAAGATCGATCACCTCGTAGTTATTACAACCCAGGACCACCCCGACGATGTTCTTCCCGATGTCGTGCACATCGCCCTTCACCGTGGCGAGCAGAATTTTTCCATTCGAACTTGAGGCTCCCGACTTGAGCTTCTCCTCCTCCATGAAGGGCATCAGATAGGCCACGGCCTTCTTCATAACTCGAGCGCTCTTAACCACTTGCGGCAAAAACATCTTGCCGGCCCCGAACAGGTCCCCGACGATGTTCATCCCGGCCATCAGGGGTCCCTCGATCACATGCAGCGGCTTCGCATACTGCAGACGAGCTTCTTCGATATCCTGCTCGATATAGTCGGTTACACCTTTGACCAAAGCATGGGAGAGTCGCTCCTCGACTGTGCCTGAACGCCACTCATCGTCTTTGACTGCCACTTTACCCAATTGCTTGACGGTCTCGGCAAAGGTCACCAACCGCTCCGTCGCATCGGGACGGCGGTTCAGCAGCACGTCTTCCACCAGCTCCAACAGATCCTTGGGAATCTCCTCGTACACCGCCAACTGCCCGGCGTTCACGATCCCCATGTCCAGACCGGCCTTGATCGCGTGATAGAGGAAGGCCGCATGCATCGCCTCGCGCACGCGATTGTTGCCGCGGAATGAGAAGGAAATGTTGCTGACGCCGCCGCTGACTTTCGCGAGCGGAAGATGTTGCTTGATCCAGCGCGTCGCGTCGAGGAAGTTCACCGCATAATTATTGTGTTCCTCGATGCCGGTCGCCACCGTCAGGATGTTCGGATCGAAGATGATGTCCTGGGGAGGAAACCCAATACGTTCCGTGAGGAGACGATAGGCCCGCTCACAGACCTCGATCTTGCGCTCATAGGTATCGGCCTGGCCACGCTCATCGAACGCCATGACCACCACCGCCGCCCCATAGCGATGCACCAATTTAGCCTGATGGAGGAACTTGGCTTCGCCTTCCTTAAGACTGATGCTATTGACGACCGGCTTACCCTGGATGTTCTTCAAGCCCGCTTCTAGAATGTCCCACTTCGAACTGTCCACCATAATGGGGACGCGAGTGATATCCGGTTCCGAGGCGACCAACCGTAGGAACTTGTCCATGGCAGCCTGAGAATCGAGCATGCCTTCGTCCATATTGATGTCGATGATCTGAGCACCCCCCTCGACCTGTTGCCGCGCCACCGAGAGCGCCGCTTCATACTCGCCACCCAGAATCAGTTTGGAAAAAGCCGGTGACCCTGTGACGTTGGTTCGTTCACCGATATTCACAA
>JANYAJ010000200.1 GCA_025361385.1 Nitrospira sp. | reverse complement strand
CCCCTGACTACTCGGATCAGACGGACCGAGAGCCTTGTGAAAAATCTGTCCCGTTTTGATACGAGTTTGCGGAAAGAATTATTCGGCAGAAGAACTACCATTGCAGGAGGTTCAAAGATTCCATCCCGCAATGGCGCATACCCTGTTGTTCGGTTGAAGGCATGAACGAATCGAGAACAAGGCTGAAGGCCTTGTTCTGCATCCTAATGCTAGAGTGTCCCTTCTCCTTTGAGATACCGGCGAAAGCGGCCCATCAAATCGGCGCCAAGTGTCCCACCGTCCGGCTTCTTCACATCCGGGTCGGCAAAATGCCCACGAATTTCCTGCAGACGCTTCTCTGCCTGGTCATTACCTTGAAGCCGCTTTGTCTTCTCCAGCGCCGTATCGAAGGCTTCAAACGTCAGCTCGTTGTAGCCGAATGAGCGAATCCGTTTGACAGCTTTCATCATGGCTTGGTTCCGAAAGGTCGTCAGATGCTCCGAATCCACTTCTTTGAGCCCAAGCTTCCGAGCCCGTCGCTCAGCAGCTTTACGAATTCCGCTCCGTACAAAATCCGGAGACGTCTGTAGGCGCTTCCACGCTTCATCAGTCCACGTCACTCGCTCCTGTGGCGCATCCCACAACTGAAGCAATACCGATTCATCGATCCGCGTCAGGCCCTTCTCTCTTGCCAAATCTTCCGTGTCCCGCCGCAACATGTCCGTCACAAACTCGATGGCGATCGGGGGCGATTGCTTCAACTTCTCGTGAAGTTGAGCCAACGCGCCCTCACTCCATTCAAGCGGAGGAGCAGCGGCCTCCCGGAGATCCCCCAGTGCTTCAACCTTTTCAAACAGGTCGACGTTCACCTCGAGATGACCCCGCTCCTTGGCGATCTCCTCGGCAATTTGTTTGGTCATATTGCGCATAAACTCAGGAACGGAATTCAGCCGTTCCTTCGCCGCAGCAGTCCAGGGCAGATGGCCTTGCGCCATTTGCTCCGCAGCGTCCGCCATGCCGGATTCGCCACCCATCCCGCCCATCATTTGGTTCTTAAACTGGTCGAGGGTTTCCCCTGTGATCTCTGCATAGCCAAGTTCTCGGGCTTTTTTCTCGGCCAGCCGACGGACCATGCCGCGCAAAAAGATCGGTGCCCGCTCCAGACGCTTGGATGCCTCGTCCGTCCACCGGACCTCAACCTCGGCTGTATTCTGGGAATCTGGTGAATTCATGGTGCGCTTCCTGTTATGACTGGTTCAGGAGTTCCTTCAATTCTTTGCCGGCCTTAAAGAAGGGGACCTTCTTAGCAGGGACCGCGACGGTCGCACCGGTCTTAGGATTTCGTCCTTCTTTCATCCGGCGTGCCCGCAGGCGAAAACTGCCGAACCCTCGAATCTCCGTCTTATCCCCGTTCTTCAACGAATCACGCACACAATCAAAAATCGTATTGACGACGACTTCCGCCTGCCGCTTGGTCAACGTCGTAATCTGCTCGGAGACGCGCTCGATGATCTGGGCCTTCGTCATATCGGACTCCCCTTTCGTGTTGATGAATCAACCCGCTCGTCGATCCGACCGCACTAGAATGCCATGAGATACTTGAATCCGAGCCCATGATAAAAGTCCAGCCTGGGGAAAAGCATCGAGACGCGAGACTCGATCAGCTCTCTAAAGGAAAATCTCCGACGAGGCTCGATGATTTTCGGCTCACCTTCGATGCCAGCCGCATCCGCAGCCAGCTGAATCGCATCTTCGAGATCGCCAAGCTCATCCACCAGCTTCGACTCTTTGGCTTGCCTGCCCGTGAAAATTCGTCCATCCGCCAAGGCTTGCACATCAACCAACGCAAGCCCGCGCCCTTCCGCTACGGCCTCGATGAACTGCTTATGGACATCGTCCATGACGGATTGGAGCAGCGCATGCTCTTCGTCACTCATCTTCCGAAGGGGTGACCCCACGTCTTTGAATCGGCCGCTCTTGATCACCACACCTTCGACCCCGATCTTCTTAAGCAACCCTTCGACGTTGGCCGTCTCCATGATCACGCCGATACTCCCCGTCAGCGTCCCGGAGTTGGCCATGATGCGATCGGTCGCCACGGCAATGTAATAGCCTCCTGACGCCGCCACCGATCCCATCGAAGCGATCACAGGCTTATTGCTCTTGTTCCGAATGCGTTGGACCGCATCATGGATTTCTTGCGACGGCACAACTCCGCCGCCGGGGCTGTCGATTCTCAGAACAATGGCTTTCACGGAAGGGTTGTCGGCAAATCGCTTCAATTCGCTGATCGTGGATTGGGCATCCAGAATAACGCCTTCAATACGGATCAGCCCAACCCGATCCTCCATCGAAAGGTCAAGATCGGGAAGAAACAGGTTCATCAGAAAGAGCAGGCCTAGCCCGATGCCGAGCGCCCAAAACACTCTGCGCATGATCCCGCGCTTGGCCGGCTTTTCCGTTGCTTCATTACTCATATTGTATTATCTGCTCACAGTGCCGGAGGCGCCTATGCGCCCCCGGCTGACGCTGATGTCTGCTGGCTCGAACCTACTTCTCGTCCTCAGCTTGGTTTCGCTTCCGGCTCTGCTTGACCGCGCGACCCAAGCTTTGGTCTAACGTGCCTTGCGTGGAGTGATATTCATCGACCTGCCGGCGATCGTTATCCGACTGGTGATCGCGCAGGCTGAGCGCGATCTTCCGCTCTTCGCGATCGACCTTGATGATCTTGGCCGTGACTTCGTCCCCCAACTTGAACTTCTCTTCCAGCTTGGCCTGTTGGTCGAGACCCGCCTCGCTGATGTGAATCAACCCTTCGACGCCTCCGTCCAATTCGACGAAAATGCCGAAATCGGCGATCTTGCTGACCTTCCCGACCGCCACATCCCCGACGCCATATTTATTCGGGATCTCGGCGTCCCAGGGATCGCTCCCGAGCTGCTTATACCCGAGTGACAGCCGTTCCTTTTCTTTGTCGATCCGCAACACCACCGCTTCGACCTTCTGACCCTTCTTGAAGAGTTCAGAGGGGTGCTTGATGTGCTTCGTCCATGACATGTCGGAAATATGGATCAATCCATCGATGCCCTCTTCAAGTCCGACGAACGCGCCGAAGTCTGTGAGGCTCTTCACTTTTCCTTCAATGCGTGTACCGATGGCGTATTTCCCTTCCACCATATCCCAGGGATTCGGCGCAGTCTGCTTCATGCCGAGCGAAATCTTCCTGCTGCCAGGATCCACGTTCAGCACCGCCGCTTCGACCTGATCACCGATGGAGACGACGCGTGACGGATGGCGGACTTCATGTGTCCAGGACATCTCAGAGACATGCACCAGCCCCTCGACGCCAGGCTCGAGCTCAATAAATGCCCCGTAGTCGGTCAGGCTCACAACACGACCTCGAACGCGGGTGCCGATCGCATACTTGCCGGCTACGCCACTC
>JANYAJ010000199.1 GCA_025361385.1 Nitrospira sp. | reverse complement strand
CCAACCGGAGCCACCTCTGATGGCCTTGGCGATGACAAGACGGATGATGCCCTCGCCCATTCCGGTCATCGACACGGCGCCGCTTAGATTGTCCGCATACACGCCACAGCCGATAAGCGGGCTGTCGCCGACCCTCCCCGGCAGCATCGAATCGACGCCCCCGGTCGAAGCCCCTGCCGCCACCGATCCAACGCGACCGCGCCGACTGTTCCGTGTTGATCCTTCCTCGTCCGCTGAGATTTTAACATCGCGCGATAGAGCCGCAGCGTTTGCGCTGCGGACGTTGAGGGAAAAGATCGACCGGTATTCCGGCGAGGCGACCGCGCTTTTGATAATGGAGCCAGTTGACAGTGCTGCGCAAATTTCGTGGCCTGGAGTCCCACGAGCAAGACGTGCGGTGTGTCCTCCATGACCAGACGGGCGGCTGTAATCGGGTGGAGGATCCCTTCGATCGAGGCGACCGCGCCAGCTCCGAGCTGCACCCCTTCCATGATCGAGGCGTCCATTCGCTGCACGCCATCGAGCTGGCGATTCGCCCCTCGCCCTGCGTTAAACAGACCAGACTGCTCCAAAAGACCGATCGTGCATTCGACGGCAATGAGGGCAGGACCTCCCTGCTCAAGAATGGCATAACCGATGACGAGCGCATCGGCCAGGCAGGTGGCCTGTGCCGGCGTCATGCGTCGAAGGCCGGCGCCTCCATGAGCAAGAATGAGGGGAGCGGAACTGGTCAATTGAGAAGCAGATCCCGAACCTGGCGGTAGGCCGGATCTTTCATACGGTCCAGGTCGGACCGCACAAAACCAAGGCCGGTGACGCAGAGCTCGAAGTTGTCGGAGAGTTTACGAAACAGCGGAGGTTCCTCCCCTGATGGGCTGTCGGCCACTTGCGCGACAATCCCGTAGGAACGTTTTCCTGTCTTCATATAATCCACGAGAAAATCTTTGTGGTAGATCAATCCGGCCGTCTTGAGGCGGCGCAGATATTCCGGAAACAGGCCCGCCATGAACAGCGTAAAATCGCCGATGTGCTGATGCACATCGCGTTCACGATCCATCGACTGCGCCTCGAGCAGCACTTCGGATTCAAACAGGAGATCGACCACCGTATCGACCGGTTGGTCTTGCAGATTCCTGATCTTATACAACTGGTCGGTGTGGGTAAAGTCGACCAGCAGATTGGAGACGTAGCTGGTGACATTGAGGTCGGGCCACCCGAGATGTTCCGTGAAACTCTTCTCGGTCAGGGCGCCGAAGAACTGCCGGAGCGGATGCCGTGGCGGAACTTGCGTTCTCATATCCACCTCTCACACATTCCGAAGACTCGTGAGTTCAGTATAGCAGATGTTCTCAAACGTGCCGATGTCGGCCCATGATTCTTCTATCGGTCTTCATACAAGAGACTTGAGCCAAAACCAGAATGAACAGCCTTCATACATTACCGTTCTGGCCGAAGCTGCGCGAGCGTGCCCTCAAGAGTGAGCAGTTTTCGTTTCAAGGGCAACCCTCCTGAAAATCCGCCGATCGACCCATCATGTGCCACGATCCGATGGCAGGGAATCACCATCGGCATCGGATTCGCCCCCACGGCATTACCGACTGCACGGGCATAGTGGCCACCTCCCACGCGCATGGCGACCCATTGATAGGATCGCAGCCTGCCATAGGAAATACTCAGGAGCGTTCGCCAGACTTTTTGCTGGAAGTTCGTCCCTCCTGAGAGGTCGAGCGGCAGATCGAAGGATTGACGTGCTCCGTCGATATAGTCGGTCAATTGGGCCTGCGCCTCGCGCAATCGCGAAGAGGCCTGGCCTTCCAGTAGCTCCACAGAATCCACAGGCAGCTCAGACAACAGGGCCTGGCGCGATGCCTGAGGCATCAGCACCGCGTCGATTCCTTTCGACGTTTCGGAAATGCCCATCCAACCCCATCGTGTTTTGAAGATAATCGCCTGACGCATACATCACCTCAGCGGCCGATCACTCGCCCCAATTTCTTCCGT
>JANYAJ010000190.1 GCA_025361385.1 Nitrospira sp. | reverse complement strand
CGAATGGTGTATACGGTTTCTCCCTGTGCAGCGTCGTCACGTTACGCGCAACGCGAGGCGACGCATTCGCGCTGGAGATTCAGAAGCATGATGGAATCATTTTCTATGTTGGGTATGCCGCGGACGAGGAGATAGACCGTTACCTGACTCGTGAAAAAAACTTTCATATCCTCATGTCGCCTCACCCAAGGAAAGGGGCGGCATCCCTGTTCGAGATCCCTGTCGAGTTTGTCTCGAAATGCGAGGAGCGCTCTAGGGGAGAGGGGCATTTTTTTGATTTATTTGTCACTGCAATTCCCGAGTTACAAACCTAAATAGGAATCGAGGCTCTTCATGCGCAGAAGGAACCAGGGACATTCTGAGTTTCCTCATGCCGTAGGTAGCAGGGCCTGGTGGGAGCGGAGTCACCAGAGACGCGGGAATCCCCCGAGGCTTGGTCAGGGATGATAATATATGGGCACTTCCCCACCTGCTTTCCCATACAGATACGCTATTGACTGGATAGTCCTATTTGCTTATCGTTGCGCGGGCATCGCTGATGCGCCTGTTCCCAACGAGTCGACCTAGGAGATTTCACGATGGGTGATCAGGAAAACCACGTCGAGCAGGATTACCTGAACTATAAGGTGCTCCTCGATTTATGGTCGAAGGAAAATCCGATCAAGACGACCAAGCTGCAGATGCTGCTGGCGGTCAACGGCCTGTTGGCCTCTGCGGTCAACATCAGCGGGGGCGTGAGCGGGTCGAAGTGGTATGTCTACTTGGCTGCGGCGGTCTTCTGTCTGATCTGGATGTTCTCGATCGGGAGAACGGTGTTATTTCAAGACATCTGGCAGCATAAGCTGCAAGAACTCCAAACAAAATACCCCAACGATTCCAGATTCTCGATCCTCCAAACCAAGCCCTATCGGGAACGGGTATCGCCTCTTTCAAGAGCGTTTGGGGCAGTTCCATCGAAGTGGTATCTGCTGTTCTCACCCTTTGTGTTCGCCATCGTGTGGCTCACAGTTCTGGTCATCTCATTGCGTTAAGCCGAGGTTTTGACGGTCCGATCTGGTCCGAGCTCTAGACTATACGCTCCGAATCCCACGCCCGTCTCCACCCAGTCGAACTCGCAGAGTTTCTTGATACTCTTGTGATGAGGATTCGTCGTGTGGGGTGAATGTCTATGCGGGAGGGTCGGTCGTCCTGATATCCGATTGAGACATCTCGCCAACCTGCCGGGCGACTGCCTCCAGAAGCTGTTGCAGCTCAAACGGCTTGTTCAGTGTCTCGTGGGCACCCAACATCTTGGCGACGGCACAGTAATCCAAATATTTGCTTCCGCCGGATATCGCGATGATTCGGACTTTCGGAAAGTTCCGATGCAGCTCCCCGATCATCTCCAGACCATCCATGTCTGACATCAGGATATCGGTGATCACCACATCAATTGGCTGTGCATAGACCTGCCGCAGACCTTCATTCCCGGTCAATGCCTCCCGGACCTGGTAGCCTGCCCCTTCGAGCGTCTTGCGAAGGAGTTGCAGGATCTGCACCTCATCATCGACAACAAGGACAGAGACCGTTGGGCAAGCACTGAGACCAACAGAGTCAGCCGATGGTGACACCTGGCGAAGGGCTTGGTCCAGGTCCGCCGGCATGAACGAACTCTGAAGTACCACGCTGGCGCCCAACTCACGGGCGGCACGATGCTGCTCGCCTGTTTCATCTCCTGTTAACCCGATGACAACCGCGGCAGGATCGGAGGCCCGCAGCTTCCGGAGCAGCTCAATCCCAGCAGCTTTAGCAAAATCGAGGCTCAGAATGGTGATGTTCGGATGCGTTGACTCGAATAGCATCCACCCCATCTGTCCCTCGGTTGCGAGGGTGACCGTATGCCCCAACAGCCGTAATGCGGCATCGAGCTGCTCAAGGAGTCTCCCTTCTTCAGCAATCAGAAGAATCGTCGCCATCAGCTTATGACGACTCTCTGGTTGATGTCGCCACACATGGCGCTTGCTGCCAATACCACAAATCAGATCCCCACTTCCCAGCACTATGGACCAGAAGTGGGAAACGGGGTATCGGCGGAAGGCGATGGATGCGTAGGCTTTTCGGCGATACCTCGTTCCTCACTTCTGGTCCATAGTGCTGGGAAGTGGGGATCTAATCTATGATGGTGGCCGCAAGAGCCATGTGTGGCGAAATCAACCCGAGAATCGCCATAAGCTGATGGCGACGATTCTTCTAATTGCTGAAGAAGGGATACTGCTTGAGCAGCTCGATGCCGCATTACGCCTATTGGGACATACGGTCACCCTCGCAACCGAGGGACAGATGGGGTGGATGCTGTTCGAGTCAACGCATCCAGGCATCACCATACTGAGCCTCGACTTTGCAGAAGCTGCTGGGATTGAGCTGCTCTGGAAGCTACGGGCCGCCGATCCTGAAGCGG
>JANYAJ010000097.1 GCA_025361385.1 Nitrospira sp. | reverse complement strand
GAATGCGGCCGGTTCATCCCGGAGAAGTCCTGTTCGAGGAGTTCATGAAACCCTCAGAGCCGACAATCAATGCCAATATGCTCGCCAAGGCCCTCGAAGTTCCCGCGAATCGTGTGACCGCGATTATTAAGGGGCAGCGTGGTATCACGGGCGATACCGCAGTACGTCTGGCGACGTTTTTTAACACCACCGCAGAATTCTGGATGAATCTACAGAAGAGCTATGAGTTGCGCCTCGCCGAAAGAGCTCTGCCGGGGAAGGTCATCAAGCACATCGAACAGCAGAGGGATGCGCTTGTATCGGCCGGATGATAGTGCGGTATTCCACGTGGGCTATCTCAGCCTGATGGAGTTCGAAATACAGGCTGAATTAGCGTAGGCCGGTGTCACCCAAACCGGCAGCATCCCAGTCGCGACGAAATAGGCTATCAATAATCCTCGACACAGGGAAACCGGACCAGGATTAAGTGCTAGAAAATGAGGAGTAGATTAGACTCATCCTTTAGGGTTTAGTATTGGAAATTGAGAGCACACGATGAGAGCGTGCGATCCGCGAGTCATGGCGACATAGAGATTTCGCGCGTTCAAGACATCGGCATTAAGGATCACCGCCACCTCTGCCTCTAGTCCCTTCAATAGCAGGGTGCTTCCTACGGCCCGGCCCGGCAATGGTCTCCCTAACAGTCGGTGTTGCTCACGCATCCGTAGGGCTGCATTATGAAAGGATAGACCATCCGTGCTCTCGCAAATGTTGAGCGCCTTGATGCATGCACTCAGGACCGCTGGACGGTGCGTTCGCACGCCGACTTCCTTACTGATCTCGACAAGCAGGCGTGCCCCAGCGCGATGAGAGGGCGATTGAACGAATTTGAGCGCCGCCTTCTCTACATCCGTTGGAGGATTGCGCGCAGTGCCACTCATGAGCGACTGGACACGCTGGAGTAGCAGGTTGGGGGCACTTACATTGGTCATCACGTCCTTTGAAAAACCTGCAAGACGCTCAAGCGCATCGGGCGCCGCGATATCGAATGTCCGCGCGAACGAGACGAGGCCTTTCAAGTCAACGGCTTCCACTGTAACAGCGCCAGGCGTCTGGCTGGCGAACTGGCGCTGGCTGCCAGGGCTCGTGCTGTCGCCGATGATCAGGACACAGCCGTTGACGTTTTGAGTCTGTACGCGTGCAGCCATCAAGCGCCGCTGGTGGTCATTGGTGCCGTTAAGTTCGACCCAGGTCACAGCTGCGGGCGCAGCCCGAAGATCGATGGGCTCGCCGCGTAGCAACTTTCCTCGTACGTCGAGCAGCCAGAGTCCCAACGGCTCGGCGTCGGCGTTAATCCATCTCCAGGGCTTGTTGAGTTCACCGGCCACTGGAAAGTATGTGCAGATCTGTTCGTCCCATTTCGCTAGACTGTCGGCCCCGAACCCGAATATTGCCTGCATTGGATCACCTAGGACACAGGTAGGCAAGGTCTTGGCAGCGTAGGCGACGATGGCATGCTGACGAATTGAACAGTCCTGATACTCATCTACTATGAGGCGTGCATAGCTCGCCGCCAGGATATCGCTCACATGTCCCGCCTTCAGTAGGTTGATCGCCGCAACACGAATGTCTACATAGTCCGTGCGAGGGTTTTGAAGCTTTAGGAGGTTGGGGGCATAGTCGCTCCGGGCAGGAAACGTCGATATGAGACGCATAGCCCAGCCGTCGATGGTGGACAACCGGTAGGCTCTCGATGGAACGCCCGCGCGGTCGAGCCTCCCACGCAACGCCGCAACCCCGGCATTGGTATGTGTCAACACGAGGATTGGCTTTGTTGCGGTGTAGCGAGTGAGCGCCTCTGCGATCAGGTGGGTCTTGCCGCAGCCGGCGGGCGCAGTCACCGTGGCCCGGTCAATTGCCAGGAGGTCGATCTCATTCTCCGGCATTGCCAGCCCACGCGAAGATATCGTCAACGAGCGTCTTGAAACCCGCATCCGCGTTAACCAGATCGGGGCCGACGATTTCTCGAGCAACGTCCTCCATCCACGTGACCGACTTAAACCATCCGGCCTTCCTCGTTCTCGCGGCCTTGCCTAGGATCAAACGACTCTTCGTCGTGATGCCGTCGACTAGCGCCTCTGTTCGGATGGCTTTTAGGTCCTTCGCACCCTTCGACTCTGACTTAATGTGTTCTTTGATGAGTTCCACGCCATGCAGCTCGATGGCGTGGTCAATCAACTTGTTAACGGCATCGTCGGTCAAACTCAAGAACAGCTCATCCTCCAGCGTCCGCCCGTCGCGCCAGGCAACCACTTTGCCTCCGTCAGCGATAAAGGCTGCTTCCACACTTGTGCTCGGCTTCTTGTCATCGTCCCGCATGATGGCGCAGCGATATCCCAAAGCAAGGAAGGCCGCAGCTCGCTTGAAAGTCCTATCAGCATCACCACCGCCACAGTCGACGAGGGCAGTGCCTTGGGCGGTAATGGCATTGTGGCCGTTGGCTGTCCGATACTGATCCAGACCACGCACAAGGCCAACCTCGGTGGCACCTTCGCAAACGATGACCGAAGGGGCTAGAAAGGCGTCAGGGTATAGGCGGATCGTGCTTTGGATGTCACTCGCGATGCCGACAGTCAACACGTCATGCTTCTCGGACGCAGATCGAGTGACGAACAGTTGGCTTCCGGCCAGTTCCCGGAGCGCCACAGGCGAGTGTGTCGTCATGAAAACCTGAAGCGGCGGCTTCGTCTCCTTTGCGCCCAGCGAGCCGAGAAAGCGGATGATTCTGTGCGGCTCCAGCCCATGCTCTAGCTCGTCAATCAGCATGATCGTGGACTGTGTCGCAGCCTTCCGCTGCAGGCCTCCTATGAGCAGCCGTGTTGAACCGGTACCAAGTCCCCGCAGCGGTATACCGTCTTCGTCGTGCAGAGAGATGCCCCCACTGCTGAACGATACAGAATGCGCGTCTAGCATGGCCTTGATATTTTCACCAATCGGAATTCCCAGCTTTTTTGCCGTAGTCGCAACGATGTCCAGCGTTTCGCCTAGCTGACCTTGCGCTTCGTCTCCAAATGCGGCTCGGGCGTCACGCGCCGCTTTTGCTAAAGCCACTGAAGCGTTTACACGTTCCGTCGAAACGCGGTTCAACACAGAGCTGCGCCCCCACCCAAGATGGTAATCAGCCATCACTCCAATCCGCGTCGGCGCAAGTCGAACGCGGTCGCCCCAACTGAGACTCCTGGTCATGCCCTGCGCTTCGGCGCGTTCCGACACCAATGACCATGATGGTTCCAGATCGCTTGCGACAGTGAGCCTGACCGTCAGCACAGTCTCGGCATTCTTCTCAGGCTCATCTTGTATCGAGCCTGACTGTGCGTCAAAGCCTCTGAGGTACATACCGTAGGCGTCGAAATTCTTCAGAGCCTCGCCGAGCTCCCCAAGGGTCACGGAGATGGCAATAGGTGTTTCGACATCCAATCGATGAAAGTCAGCGTCGCTGAACTGGATGTTGCGGCGTGCGCCTAAGCAGAGATCGATGGCCTCGAGTATGGACGATTTTCCGCTGTCACCTGGGCCGATGAGGCAGTTGATTCCGGAAGCCGGGCACCACGAGAGCTCCTGGATTCCCCTGAAATGCTTGATTTCAACTTTTCGTATTCTAGGCATCGGTTCACCCGTCCAATGAATCGTTCGGCATCCTTCACCACTGGTTCACCTGAAATAACACCGGCCAGGAGGACGCTGCGGGAGCAGCCGTTCTAGAAACCGGCAGAAGCAATCATTCCTTCCACGCTTCCGCTGCCAGCGGAAGGTCGTTGAGTTCAGCCCGTGCTTCGCGCCAGGATGGGTAGTGCTCCGTGAGGATCGCGATGAAGCGATCGCTGTGCGTGGGCTCTATGAGATGGACCATCTCATGGACGATGACATATTCGAGAAGGTCTTTTGGCTTTTTCACGAGTTCCGTATTGAGCCGGATATGTCCTGCCTTATGATTGCAGCTGCCCCACTTGGTTTTCATCCGTTGCAGGAAATAGCCGGCCACTTTCACCTGTAGCTTCGGCTCCCATTTCTGGATGAGAGAGGGCACCACATCATGCAGCAGCGATTTGTGCCACTCATGGAGCACTTCAGCCCGCTTCTGAACATCGCTACCCCGTCGCACGGTCAGCGTGATGCGTCGATGGTCGAGTGAAACCAACGGCTTGGCTTCCTGGTGGGCTACGGTCAACAGATGTCGCCGTCCCCAAAGATAATGGGTTTCACGTTCGACGAACTTGCGAGGCGTTTCCCGCGCTTGGTTCGCCAGCTTCATCCTTTGTTCTCGTATCCAGCCCAGCTTGGTAATCGCGTAGGCTCGAGCAACTTCGACTCGTGTTGCAATGGGAGCGGACAGGGTCACCCGGCCACTCGGCGGATGCACCGAGAGGTGGACATTCTTGATGGCCTTGCGGGTCACCTGAATCGAAATCTCTCCAAGCTGGATCGTATTGGTCATCAGTACCCAGATTGGTTCTTGATGATCTCGAAGATGGCCGTTGTTGCCTCCCGGTCCCGAGACATGATCGGGAACAGCGCGTTCAGGACCTCCTTCTCGCGAGTCTCGTCACCTTTCCATCCGGCCGGTGCCTTTTCCCGCATAGCTTGGTCGAGTTCGAGCGCAAGCTTCGCCTTCTCCCCCTCGTCAGCGGGGCACTGAAACGTCGTCGCCGAAATACTGGCTAGGTTGTTGAAGAGTACGATGGCCTCCGGCTTGCCGTGAAGGACGGCAGGCACACCAGCGACGGCATCCTTCTGCGCCATGCGTTTCACCAGCTCCTCCGCCTTCTTGAGAAATGCCTCGTAGGCCGCAGCGTCGGCACGGCTTTGCTTGATGAGATCATCCAGCAGTTTGGACATTTCCGCGTAGAACCGTGGATCGGTGAGCTGGTCGCGGATGATCGTCTTGCGAACGTTGTTGATGATGCCCTCGGCGATGGCGTTCCGAGACAACTTGCCTTTCTCGTTCAGTTTTCGGGCGATGGCGTCATGGATGCCGGTCTCGACGATCAGTTCCGTGAGCGATAGCGAATTGAGATTGCCCATCTCTGTCGCCGGGTCGGCTTGGACGTAGGTGTTGAGCAGGTTCCGCATGTCTGCCTCGTAGGGCTTGATGTCCAACTCCTCGCCCGAGTGTTTTTTAATGGCGCTGCGGGTGTCGCCGTAGAACTCGACTTCCTTC
>JANYAJ010000096.1 GCA_025361385.1 Nitrospira sp. | reverse complement strand
GACCGGAATCTTCCCGTCGACGAGACGGGGCGTGTCCTTGCAGCCGAACATTTCTTGCAACCGCACAGCCAGGATCGGTAGATCAGGCGTCTCGTATTCCACGCGAACGTTCGATCCACTCGGGACCGTCAGATGGGTGGGGGCCCAACGTTCGAGTTGGCGTGAACGTTCCCACGAGAGGAGCGCGTGCAACGGCTGGGTGAGATCGAGCTGCGTGACACGGTCGAGCGTCGTCAGTCCCGCGAGATAGGGAGCAAGCCAGTCGTCGAGCGTCCGCAGCAGCGCCTCGTCCGACAGATCGGGCCATCGTGACTCTTGTCCTTCGATCCTCCGTAGAAATGCCACTCGTCCCCGCCACTGACGAAGCTCCGGAGTCCAGGCCAGCCGGTCGAGTCCCGCCCGACGAATGCCCTGTAACAATGCCGCCGATATCATCGAAGGATCTGGCTTCGAGAGCCCCTGCTCAGACAGAGCGAGTGCACCCAATCGGCGTTGTCTTGTCGCCCGAACCACGTGCGCGCTGTCATCCCACCATACCGCATCGACCACTCGAATCTGGTCCGCATAGAGGGTTTCAAGATCGTGAAGGCTGACCGGTGCGGCCAGATCGATCCTGGCCCATTGCTGGCCGCCGTCGAGGTCGGCAATGACGAGATACTCTTCCGATCCAAGCGGGTCGGGGTTCTGAAAGAGGGCGCCACGTCCGTTGGCCATGAGATAGCGGGAGTTGTTTCCTTGTTGGCGTTGGGCGATGCGATCGGGATAGGCGAGTGCGAGCAAGAGGCCAACTTCATCGAGGCTGTCCTGTCGATTTGAACGAACCGCTCGTGGAAGTTGTCGTTGCCAGAGGTCGGCGGTGCGAGCCACTCGCTGACAGGCTCCTCGGTCGACGGTCGCACCGGCCGCATGATGGTGCTGCCCATGCAAAACATCCAAGCGGAGCCGCAGATCGGCGTTGCGCCAGCCGGAGGGGCCTCGCAGAATATCGCGCTCGCTGAGCAGGGCGGCCAGTTCACAGGCCAGATAGCCGAGCTGCAGGGACACGGACTTGAGCAACATATGGGCGAGGCGTGGATGCAGCGGCAACTCAGCCATTTGTCTTCCATGAGCCGTGATCTGCCCCTCTCCATTGAGTACGCCAAGGCTTGTGAGCAGATCTCTCGCCTGAGCAACGGCACCGGGCGGTGGAGGAGTGAGCCAGGATAGCTCGGCTGGATCGGCCGTGCCCCAGAGAGCCAATTCGAGGAGGAGCGGCGCCAGGTCGGCATCGAGCATTTCCGGCGGGCGGCGAGGGGCCAACGATTGATGTTCCCCAGAGGTCCAGAGGCGGGCACAGACGCCTGGTTCGAGACGGCCGGCTCTGCCACGCCGTTGCTCGGCAGAGTCCTGGGTGACGCGAATCGTATCCAGCCTCGTGAGTCCCGATCGCGGATCGAAGCGAGGTACGCGCAACAGCCCGGCATCGATGACGACGCGGATCCCATCAATCGTGAGACTGGTTTCGGCAATCGACGTGGCCAGCACGATTTTTCTCATGCCCGCCTGAGCAGGAGTGATTGCGCGGTCCTGAGCTTCTTGAGGGAGGTCTCCATGGAGCGGGGCGATCACGATGTTCGGCGCCAAGTTCAGGTCGAGCAGTTTTCGTTCGACGCGGCGGATTTCCGCCATACCTGGCAGAAAGACCAAGAGACTGCCTTGGTCCTGTGCCAGTGAACGTTTGATGGCTTGGACGACGGCCACGTCCAGATGACCTGAGAGCGGCTGGTCGAGATAGCGGGTTTCGACCGGAAACATGCGGCCTTCGCAGGCAATGACTGGCGCCTGCCCCAAGAGCTCCGAGACCGGACCACAGTCCAAGGTGGCGGACATCACGAGCAGACGGAGATCCGGACGGAAGAGCCGTTGCGATTCAAGACAGAGGGCCAGGCCTGTATCGGCCTGCAAGCTCCGTTCGTGGAACTCGTCGAAGAGGACGATGGCATAGGAGCTGAGGGCAGGATCGTCTTGAAGCAGCCGAGCCAGGATTCCCTCCGTGACCACTTCGATCCTCGTTGTGGGCCCTACTTTCGTATCGAGTCGCATGCGATAGCCGACTGTTCCGCCGACCGATTCACCCAGCGAGGTAGCCATGCGATGGGCTGCGGCACGGGCGGCAAGCCGTCGCGGTTCTAACATCAGCAAGGTCTTACCCTTGAGCCAGGGAGCATCGAGTAGGGCGAGCGGCACCCGGGTGGTTTTTCCTGCGCCAGGCGCCGCGGTCAGCAGCGCATTGCGGCCTTCCGCCAATGTGCGGCAAAGGGCCGGCAAGACGTCTTCTATTGGCAGTGTAGACATGATAGGTTCGGTGTTACGACAGGCTGTTGAAACAGCCTGAGGGTTGTGCGAGAGCCATCAGGGACTTCTTCAGCACCGTTTTCCCAGGCTCATAATGGTATTTCAGTATCCGGCGTGACTGTAGCAGACTTGCCAGACATGAGAAAAGGAAACGGGTAGATGGCCGAGTATCGATGGACCCAGACGAAACCCCTTACAGCCGGTTGGTATTGGTTCCGTGGCCTGGCGCACGAGGCAGATCCCTTTATTGTGCAAGTGGACGAGGTCGGCCAGTTTCAATGGCCGGATGGCGGATTTCAGGAGGCGATACTCGCCAAAGGGGAGTGGGCGGGCCCCATCGAAGAGCCGAAGGAATAAGTGGCGAGAGATACACTGAATAGGTGTATAATGCGTGCTTG
The DNA here is from genome assembly GCA_025361385.1 of Nitrospira sp. GTDB lineage: Bacteria > Nitrospirota > Nitrospiria > Nitrospirales > Nitrospiraceae > Palsa-1315. Next base: position 2,018 of record JANYAJ010000096.1, on the reverse strand, counting down.
ATTGATGGTTGTTCGGTGAGAAGGTATCTGCAAGTGGATTCCGCAGCCCTCTGAACGGGCCTGATACGATTCTCTCCCCCGAGTCTCTGAATGACATTCTCTCGCTCATGACACGTGATCGTGATCGCGCGTTGAGCTACCATCTGACGCAGAGACCAGTATGCGCCTAGAGCCCTAGGGCCGGTGCCTATTGTCTCATTGAGGCCATCCCCCTTGCTGTGAGAGGGCGAGGGGTAGAGCACATACACACCATTCGAGATCCTATCCAGAAAGGCAGTCGATACATTCTATGAAACACGATACCACCAACCCACCGGCGGAAACGCCGGCGAAAGGGTTTTCTCCTGGCTTCGCCGCGTTGGGCCTGGAAGCGGCGCTGCTCACCACGCTCGATACGCTGGGCTATGAAGAACCCACGCCAATCCAGCGGGAAGCGATTCCTCCATTTTTAGCAGGCCGCGATCTCTTGGGCCAAGCGGCGACCGGGACCGGCAAGACGGCGGCCTTCACGCTGCCAATGCTCCAGCGCATCGCCCATTCGGCGCGGCGCTGTCCCTCCGCGCTCATCCTGGTCCCGACGAGAGAGTTGGCGATGCAGGTCGGTGAAGCGGTGACGCGGTATGGCAAGGAACTCAAAATCACCGTCCTCCCGGTCTATGGAGGACAGGCGATCGGTCCCCAGCTCCATGCCTTGAAGCGCGGTGTCGATGTCATCGTGGCGACGCCTGGGCGTGCGCTGGACCATATTCGCCGGAAAACGCTGCAGCTCAAAACGATTCAGATGGTCGTGTTGGACGAAGCCGATGAAATGCTCGACATGGGCTTTGCCGACGATCTGGACGCCATTCTTGAGCAGGTGCCGAAAGAGCGGCAGACAGCCCTGTTCTCCGCGACCATGCCGCCCCGGATTGCCTCCATTGCCAAGCGCCATCTCAAGGAGCCGGTCGAGATCAAGATTGCGAAAGAACCACTGAAGGCGGGCGCAGCTCCACGCGTGCACCAAACGGCTTATATCGTCACCAGACCGCACAAGGTGGCGGCCTTGGCGCGCATCTTGGATATGGAGGCGCCGAAATCTGCCCTCGTGTTCTGCCGCACGCGTATCGAAGTCGATGAACTCACCGCGATGTTGACCAGCCGCGGGCACAAAGCCGAAGCGATCCATGGCGGGATGAATCAGCCCCAGCGAGATCGTGTGATGGCGTCGTTCCGGTCCGGTCAAACCGAACTCCTCGTGGCGACCGATGTGGCAGCGCGAGGATTGGATATTCCCTCCGTATCGCATGTGGTGAACTACGATCTGCCCATGTCTTCTGAGGTCTATGTCCACCGGATTGGACGGACAGGACGGGCCGGGCGTGAAGGGTCGGCGATTACCGTTCTCGATCCGCGTGAGCAGCGGTTGCTGTGGAATATTGAGCAGCTCACGAAGGCGAAGATTGTCGTGACGCAAGTGCCGACCATTGCAGATCTTCGCACGAAACGGCTTGCACGAACCAAGGCGGCGCTTGAAGAAGTGCTGGCGGCCGGAGAGCTGGATTTGTTTCGGGCTGTGGTGGCCTCGATGGCTGAACAAGGAGACCCGGCGGAAGTGGCGGCTGCCGCCCTTAAGCTCGTGTTTCGTCTGCAGGGTGGGGAGCGGAAGGAATACGATATCCCGGCCGTGTCGAACAGACCGCCGGAGCGTCCGTCGATGGGACGGCGCCCCATGGAAGATTCTCGAGCGGATCCTCGCGGGCGAGCTGGTGCGATGATGCCGAGAGAGGGACAGGGCAGGCCGTTCAGCCCTCCGGGTCGTGGCGGCCGAACGCCAGGTATGGCGAAGGTCTATATCGGCGCTGGCCGGGAGGCAGGTATCCGGGCGGGCGATCTCGTCGGCGCGATTGCCAACGAAGCCGGACTCAATTCGAGTTCGATCGGCGCTGTCGAAATTATGGATCGATTCTCGCTGGTGGAAGTGCCTGAAGTGATGGCGCGCGAGATCATCGAGACCCTCAGCCGTACCAGGATTAAGGGAC
>JANYAJ010000085.1 GCA_025361385.1 Nitrospira sp. | reverse complement strand
CCTGCGCGCGGCCGGCGGTGCCGCCCGGCACGCTGGCCGAGCATGTCCCAAACTTGGCCTCCGCGTTCCGCTGCAAACACGTGAGAACGTTGTGGAGATTAAACCGTAACGCGGTGCCGACACGTCTGTAGGGGATCTCATCCTTGCGAATCGCCCGCCGAATGGTGTCCGTGCTCACGCCCATGAATGCCGCGAGTTCTTTAATCGACAGATCTGAGGTCTTCATGCATCCTCCGTGGTTCAACCGTGCTCCCACCCTACGCCGGAGATCCTGCCATGGGAATTAGGCAGATGTAGGCAGATGGATGCTGTTATGGGCTACAGGCGCATGCCATGGCGCTCAGGTGAGCAAACCTGCACCCGCTCGACATGATCGCAAGCGTACGGCAAAGAGGAGAAAAAGAAAATTAGGCAGTTGAGGACAGCTGAGGACAGGAGGGGACAGTTAGAATATGCATGCCTTGGTTGAGCGCTCGACCGGTGGTTTTATCAGCTCGAGCAGGGAAATCATTGAAGGGAGCTGACCGCTATGAGTGTACGCTCTCACGATACTCAGTACGTGTGGTGCACTGAATGGCTATCATGGTCAGTAACGGGTGGCTGACAGCGGGTACCTGCAAAGACACTATCCATCCGCGAAGGGGCGTGTATCTTCGTCGCATCACTCGTGAATTGGCCTCCGAATGAGGCATCCATGTTTTTACCGTTTATCGTTCCTGTCGCTTCCCTGTGCAATGCTCCGTCACCTAGTATGCAGGCCTCGCCCTCAATCTGCCTCTGCTCTTTATCTCAGATGTCTTGCTAGCCCACTGAACAAGACCTCGCACATCCCCTATTCGACGCCTGGCATCGCGACCACGACGATCAGTTAGACACCGGCCAACGCCGGGAGCGCAATGACCAACTCTTCGTCAGGATCGATCGGGGATACCGTCAAAGACGCCGCGACAAAATCAGTCACCCACGATCGCTGAACATAGGCGAGGCTGCCGTCTGCAGCAAGACCGGTCGACTGCACCGTCACGGAGGCCGGAGCCGCAGTGACGGTGACGAGTTCGAGATCCAATGGAACGGTTTCCTCTACCAGATTGCCGAACGTCGCGCTCGTGCCGCCGGGCGTCATGTTGATCGTAACCGTGTTGGCCAATGGATCCAAGCTTGCCCCGCCATTGAGCGACCCCTGCAGGGCAGGGTTGTTCATCACCCCATCGAAGCTGACCAAGGTGTCGCTGTCCAGAGTTAAGACAGAGGAGTCCACCTGGCCGGGGCTCGCCAGCGTCACGTTCTTGGTCGACCCGAAACTCACGGTCGTCCCCATAGGCGGCGGCAGCGGAACACTGCCCCCACCATCAAACATCACCGTTCCTAATGCGGTGTTGAATGCATAGTCTGGAAACGGCACGTTCACCGTGGATGGCACATCGGGTATAGTGATAGTATTGAGCGGCCCCGCCGTTGCATCGGAATAGTGGAACGTGACCCCATAGCTGCCTGAAAGGGTGGCATTACTAAACGTGCCGCCCTTTTCCACTCCCACGCCAATCTCGATGGGCTCGCCGCTCGTGTTTGCCAGGATGAATGTACTGCCGCCGGCGAGCACATTCCCGGTAAGGGAAGTACCACCCGCGTCGAATGTTAGCGTTCCATCTGCCGCGACAGCGTAGGTTCCGCTCGCCGACTCCGCGCTCGATACCCCACCACGGTTTCTTATTCCCGAGTACGTCCAGTTACCCACGCCCTGGTTCACCGCCGTCACGTTGAACGTGAGAATATTCGGCATCGGATCCAAGTTCGCACCACCGTTTAGCGTATCCTCGTCGTCCTTCACCTGGAACGTGAAGCTCGTGTAGGGCGTCCCGTTCGCATTCAAGGCCGGCGTGAACACCAGCCCTAGTGAAGCGATCGACGTCCACAGCTGGCCGACACCATCCCCCGCGACCAGCTTGGTCCCATCCGCCGACGAGGCGACAGACGTCAAACTGCCGATAGGCAGCACGTGCGCCGTACACGTCACCCCGGCATCCGTTGACGTGTACAGCTGGGTGGGGTTCACCGCGACCAGCTTCATCCCATCCGCCGAGGAGGCGACTGAATTGCACACCAGGATGCTCGTCCGCGCCGTCCAGCTCACCCCAGCATCCGTCGAGGTGTACAGCGTGCCCGCTGTGTCTGAGGCGATCAGCTTCATCCCATCCGCCGACGATGCGACCCTACCCCAAGCCCGATTGCTCTCGTGCGCCGTCCAGGTCTGACCAGAGTCCGTCGAGGTGTAGAGCTGGCCGCCAAACCCCTCCCCTTGAAAGTCTGATGCGACCAGTTTCGTCCCGTCCGCCGACGACGCAACTCCAAACCAGGTTCGGCTGCTCTCCCGCGGCGTCCAATTCACTCCGGCATCCGTCGAGGTATACAGACGACCTAATCCGTCTGCCGCGACCAACTTCACCCCGTCCGCTGACGAGGCGACATCATCCCAATGCCGGTCCGTCTCGCGTGCCGTCCAGGTCACCCCAGAATCCGTTGAAGTGTAGAGCTGACCGAGAAACACCGATGCGACCAACTTCGTCCCATCTGCCGAGGAGGCGACCGACTGCCACTGCTGGTCGTTCTCGTGCGCTGCCCAGGTCAGGCCAGAATCCGTTGAGGTGTAGAGCTGGCCGAGCCACACCGCCGCGACCAGCTTGGTCCCGTCCGCTGAGGAAGCAACCGCGTGCCAATTTCGGTTGCTCTCGTGCGCCGTCCAGGTCGCACCCGTTGCGGAGAGGCTAATTAAATCCCCCGCATTCACCGGGGCACCGTTGACCGTCAGCGTCCCAGCCTCGGGCAAGGTGGTAATCTTCACCGCTTGGAAGCTGTTGGCCGGGCTGTCGTTCGGATCGCTGAACCCGAAGTCCGCCAACGCAAATGTGTAGGCGGTGTTTCCCGGCGTGGTGATCGTCTGATCCGCCCCCGCCGGCGCATCGTTCACAGGAGTGATCGTAAGCGCCACCGTGCTGAGCACCGGCGCGGCCACCCCGTCTGCGGTCGTGAGCGTCAGCTGATCGCTTCCGTTGAAATTCAAGGTCGACAAATACGACAGGCCGGTCATCGCCGAGTTGATGGAGGCCAGCGTGCCGCCAAAACTGACGGTCCCAGTCCCGTTCCCCGTCAGACCCGTGAGGCCAGTGGTCCCGCTCAAGGTCAGTGCCCCATTCGTCACCGCGAGAGTGACCGTCACAGTCGCAGTGTCCACATCACTGACGCTGATCAGATTGCCGTTGGCCTGGTTGAACACGAGCGCTGTGTCTTCTAGTGTCGTCTGCGCCCCTGGCACTATATTCACCGGCGCCTGGTTCCCTTGGTTGACGGTCAGGGTGCTGGCGCCACTGTTCGTGGCCCCGAGACTGTCAGTGACCGTCAGCTGGACGGAGAAGATACCTGCCCCGAGCGATGTGATCTGCGCCGCCGTCAGGCTTGGGGTCGCCCCCGAGAGCGCGAGGCTGCCGTTCACCAACCATTGGTAACTCACAATCGCATCGCCCTGACCTAAATTCGGATCGGTGGACCCCGTTCCATCCAACGTCAACCCGCTGCCCAAGTCCGCCACATACGGCCCGCCAGCATTGGCAGTCGGGGCTTGGTTCCCTTGACTGACATTGATCACATGGCTTTCGGTATCGATCTTCGCCGGCGAGTTATTATCCGTCACCGTCAGCGTGACCGTATAGTTGCCGAAGAGCGCGAATGCATGCTGGGCCGTCACCCCGCTCGCAATGCCCCCGTCTCCGAAATTCCAGGCATACGACACAATACTCAGATCTGACCGCCCGGCAGTGGAAGCCCTGGCGTCGAAACTCACAATTTGGGTAGGGGCGCTGGGGTTCGGATTGGCAATAAAACTTGCCACCGGCGCATCGTTGATGGGCGTCACGTTGAACGTAATGAGGTTCGGTGTCAGATCCAGGTCCACACCGCTATTGGCCGTCCCGCCATCGTCCTGCACCTGGAAGGTGAAGCTCGCATAGGTCGTCCCGTTCGCGTTCGCCGCCGGCGTGAACACCAGCCCCAACTGAGCAGCCGAGGTGTACAGCTGGTCGTTGTTCACCGCCGCGACGAGTTTCGTCCCATCCGCCGACGAGGCAACCCCAAGCCAACTCCGATTGCTTTCCCGCGCCGTCCAACTCACCCCCGCATCCGTCGACGTGTACAGCTGGCTATTAAACGCCGCCGCAATGAGCTTCATCCCGTCCCCCGATGAAGCGACCCCATACCAAGTCTAGTTGCTCGCGCGCGCAGTCCAACTTACCCCAGCCGGAGGAATGGTAATCGCATCACCCGCATTCACCGGGGCACCGTTGACCGTCAGCGTCCCGGCATCAGGCAAGGTGGTGATCGTCACCGCCTGAAAGGCGTTGGCAGGGCTATCGTTCGGATCGCTGAAGCCGAAGTCCGCCGCGGTAAACGTGTAGGGCGCATCCTCATTAATCGTGATCGTCTTGTCCGTCCCAGCCGGCGCATGGTTCACGACGAATCCCGGTCCACTTGGATCCACGATCGATCCGTTGACGGTGAGATCGTTATCGCCACGGGCCCCGTCTAGGAAGTGCAACGTCACGACGCTGCCATTGATCTCCGCACCAGTGGTCCCATCGTACAGAAACTCATACCAATGCGGCGCCGTATTATCCGGCGTGGCTCCATACTTCCAATAGGTATTCACGGTGACTCCGGCCGGCAGGAGCAGATCCACGGTGGCGGCCCCTCCGACGAGACCGGTGAGTTGGAAATCCACAAAGCCGAGAGGGAAGGTCACATCCGCCGGCGCGTCACCCGGCGACGGATTGCGCAGTGCCTGCACCCCGCTGAAAGAGACAGCGGCTGGTGCTACGAGGGTCAGATATTGATTCGCGCTGTTGAGTACGGACACGACATTGGCTTGCTGACTGTCCGGAATGCCGTCATTGTTGGCATCCCCCCCATTCGGTCCGCCGGTTTCCTGGCTGTCCGGAATGCCATCGCCATCGTTATCTGGGAGCAAGCGCGTGAGGGTGCGCGTGAGGGTGCTCTGGTTACCGGCTATATCGGTTGACTCAACCGTGAACACATTCGCGCCGATGGCAAGCGGCACATTGGCGAACGCAACCATGCCCGTCTGATCGGCCGTCGCAGCCAGCCCCAACCCCACAAGTTCCACAACCGCATTGGGTTCCGTCTGTCCTCGTAACACGACGACAGCGTCCGTCGTCTGTTGATCGCCCAACGGCGTCGTATCGGAGGCCGGATCGAGATCGAACGTGAGCGTGGTCACGGAGGTATCGAGCGTAAAGAGCCGATCCAACGTGGCGAGATTCCCACGGGTGTCCATCGCTTGAAGATGCAACGTATGCATGCCGTCGGCGAGAGTCCCGCCGGCGATCTGTTCGAGCCGCGTAGGAGTCAGCGTAAAGACTCCACTAGTTTTGAGATCGGCAAGCACATCGACGAAGCTCCCGGCTGGCGCGGCATCGAAACCCGCGGTGAACGACGCAATCTGATTGATGTCGGCGATGGTGCCGGTGATGGACGGATTAAACGTGATCGTATCGGTCTCTCTGATCCCGGTGTCCTGCTGCAAGCCGGCAGTCATGAGCGGGGCGATCAGTTCGCGTTGGGGATTCATGTTACCGAGGAAGGTCGCAATGAAGGCTGGATCGGTGCGTTGTCCACCTGGATCAACGGCGCCGCTCGTCAATGCTGTACCGGTAAATCCGAAAAGACTCCGAATGATCATGATGCCGTCACTGAGCGCGTCGGCCTGCTGATTGAGATCGACATCGAGCGCGCTGTCGATGGAATTCAAATAATTCTGTATCGCGTTCGGGTCCGTGCGTTGCCCCGCCGGATCCACGGCGCCATTGGTCAGGGCACTGCCCGTAAACCCGAAGAGATGTCGGATGATCAGGATGCCGTCGGAGAGTGCGTCGGCCTGGCCGTTCAGATCCACGTCGAGGCTAGGCAATGACCCAGCCGGCACGGTGATAGCGGCTGACTCCAGCCCCTGCGTTGCGACGACTTCGATCGGCGTTGCAGAAAGGAGCAGACGAGGCTCGAGCGGTTCTAGCGTAAATCGGTGTTCGCGCGGCACATGGGTCCGCTTTCGGAAACGGTCCTGCCGCCAGCAACGGACACGTTCCCTGAACGTTTCTTTCATGAAAAACAGTTGCGCCAAGCTCATCATTCATCTCCCGAAAAAGTTCGTGGTACCGAGCGCAAGACCCTACCGCTCTGCTGAATCAAGACGACCGACGGTCATACTTGACGCATGCATTGCTATACACGGACGAGAGCCCTCAGATATTTCATTAACTCATGTACAACTGGACTCTATGCCCTATGGTGCTATTACGCCATACGCCAACTGGCGTACGTATCTTTACCTGGTCAGCTAGGCATGTGAAATCAAGGGAGGGGAAAACAGGCGGACCTTTCACACGTGAGACAGGGATTGGGGCATCACCGAGCACCCTGGAATGCTTGGCTTGATTCCAGTGCCGATCACTTCGTAGACACGAGATCCTCCCGGCAGGGCGAGCAGCAGTTCATTCTCCTTGTCGGAGAGTCCGGGAGGTTCACCCCAAAACACTGTGCTAAAATTGTGCTAAAGATTTTCGAAACGTACAGAATCTTTAGAAATGAATGCAACAGATAGAAAGCTGTAAGCCCTCAATTTATTTATAGATGCGAGAAACCAGACGGAAAATCAGGGCATTGAGAAAATGTCCTTTACGGCCTCGGGTACTCGATCCCACAAGAGGCCCCCACGTGAATGTTCACGATCCGGAGGGCCCCAACGGAGAGAAAGAGGTACTGACAATGTGGGCGGCTGGTGCGGCAGAGACTGACGATCCGGCAAATCCCGGCGTCGATTAAGCGGTCGAGGATTGTTTTGTGGAATGTGCCCGTGAGCGCAACGCATGATGCTTCAATTGGCTGATGAGGTAGAGCACGATGGCAAGATTCACCAGCAGCACGACGACCCGGAGCATCGACACCTGTTCAATCACCTCGTAGAGTTCGAACGGCAGCAGCAGGCTCGTCGAGACCACCGTCAGATACGCAGCCCAGCTGAACTCCAGCCATAGCCCGACACCTTCCACCAACAACATCCCCGCATAGCCCAGACTAACGAACCCCGCCACCAGCACACTATGCGGTTGCAGCGCATCCACCTTCAGAACCAGGGCATGGATGAGGCGAGAGTCGGCATTCAGATGAAGCGCTTCGATTAGAAAAGAGAACAGCGTGGCAATCTCAGCATGCACCAACTCCAGGAGGCCAAACCCGAGAAAGAGTAACAGGAGACCCTTCAGCAGTTTGAACACTGCAATCACGACCAGGCCAGTCTGGTGCGTACTTGTCATCTTCATTTCCAGGGATTATCACACAAGACGAGGACTGGACGCGGTGACCGGCTGACAGAGCACGGCTTTCAAGCAATATCCCTGAATCTCTTGGCTCGTTTCATAAACGGTTAATCTTTTTTTCCATCGATCCCACAGGGACAGTCTTGCCTGGTCGATTGTCCCTCTCCGTTCTCATGCGGCAACGCTTGCCGAGTCGATTCTGACACACCGCTGAAATGTAGTAGTCGTGCGCCTTTCCAGCCTCCAGACCCGACATTTCAATGGGCACACTCCTTGCTCACATTCATCGCATACAGCCATCGGTTCGATCGACCGATGGCCATCCCTGGGCAGCATACGGACTGGCCGCCCTTCGATCCAACTATCAGACAGAGGGTCGCTGAGCAAGGAATGCCACGACCCCGGGTAAGCAAGGAGGTTCTATGTCTGTTTCAGGTGTCGGGGCTTCCCCTGTCCTGCAGTGGCTCCAAAGCTATCTCACTAAGGCTGGGCCTGCGACTGGGCCCCAGTCATCCTGTGGATCCAAACCAGCGAGTGATACCACCTCGATTTCTCAGGAGGCCGTTCAGTTGAATGCGAGTCAGGCCTCGCAGACACCGCCCCTATCCCAGAGCTTGAAAGTCAACGGGCTGCAAGGACACTACGGGCATCACCATCATGGTGGTGGACAAGGTGGCCGTTCCTTTACGAATCAACTGGCCCAATCGATCATCACCGACCTCCAGAACGCCACGGGGAATGGAGCACCCTCGGGTCGTGCGTCCGCAGATGCGACGGCACAGGCCACGACAAGCGGGAGCTCGTTTATCGACAAGCTCGCCAGTAAAATCTCCCAAGACCTGCTGACGAAATATCAGCAGGCGAACGGATCAGCCGGTACCACTGCCCAATCCAGCATGGGCAGGCAGGTGAACACAACCGCGTAACAGCAGGCAACATACTCGGAGGGCTTTCTGAATAACCGAAGGCCCTCCCCCACTTCTATTCCAGTAGGCCCCTCTCTGTTCTCATAGCGCGTCGCTGCAATCGAAACCGCTGCGCCATTCCCTATCTACGCACGTCATCGGCTGCGAATGACGTTGACATACGATTTCAAGAACGCGTCCCAGCCGGTCTTCTTGCTGAAGTCCAACCCTGCGTAGAGTGGCGATACCGCTCGGAGCGGAAAATAGATCGCCACGCCGTTGGAATTGGCCAGGCCCGTGCCTTTGTACCCTTGCGTGATCACGTAAGAGGACCTCACGGCTTTGATGACATTCTGGCAGGCAGTTGTGGTGGAAGAATCAGCCCCCGCCTTAGCCAGCAGGGAACAGAAGTCGACTAAGTCGATGTTGTCAGGAACCTCGTAGCTCTGTACCTGGTTGCGAACCGCCAGAATACGTTGCCGCGATGTACTATCGCTCAGGCTCGCTTTCAGGGCAGTCGCCAATCCGGATACGGCAGTGGCCAGACTGTTTGCCTTGGACAAGTCACAGGCCGACAGGGTCACGCCATCGGCAGGACTGTAGGACGCGAGATACTTGCTGACGATAAGCGTGCTGAGCGCGCGCGGCGTCATGGCAGGGTTCTTGGCCAGGGCTGTCAGAACGGTCGTGTAGGGCCAGCCTTCTCCCGGTTCGGTCTGTTCCGACCCCACGGTGTAGTCGGCACTACCGGAGACCTGGTACCCCACTTCGGCCATACTCATCAGGCAGGCATCCATGCCGAGAATATCCAGCTTGCGCTTCAGCAGTTTGGCCGTGCTGGCCAGCACTTTCTTCATCTCGAGATTGTCCAGAAAATCTTTGGCATTGTCGTCGAGCAGGATGGCCCGCGCAATGTGGTCGCTGCCAGCCTGCTCCAGCGAACGTCGTACGGGGGCATGAAACAAGGCGTGGCGGATAGGACCGGTCGCGAGTCTGCGCAGACTCCGATGACGCTCGTTGGCGTAAATATCGGTGTCATCCCACCCCTGGCCGTGGTTCCAGAGAATCAGCATATAATGGTCGGCCGGGTAGGTCTTGATGCCCCATTGGATGAAATCGGTGAGATACTTCGGATCGCCGGTATTGACGGCGCCAAGGGACGCGACCGCGTCGCTCGTCACGATGCCGCCCTTACGCAGATAATAGCGCCGGGCCACATGTCCTGCGGCGCGGTCAAACTGGGCCACGATGTTCAGTTGGTCAGTCGAGCCGACCTTCTTCATTTCCTTCAGATCCTCCACTCCGTCGGGATCCAGACTATTGTCCCCGGCCATGTAGACCAGAACCGTCCAAGGTTTCTTCGTGAGGGTTGTGGGCATCTTTGATCTCCTCTCGTGAAGTTGGGGCGCCCCCTATCGGTCAGCAATACCGACGACGTGGGTACGATGAGACACAAGCTTTTGTAGCCCAGCGCCATGACTGGGTCAAGACGAGGCTTCCCCCACGTCGGCAGCGAACCATACAGGCCGTTCCAACTCATCCACCCCCGGTACACCAGGCAGGCAGAGAGACCGGCATACCATCGGGGGAACAGGGATTTCCCTCAGGGGAGGTGAAGGGCAAGACGTGAACCGTTGAAAGCAATTACGCGAAACAAGCGGTGGCTGGCACTTGTGAAAAAAGACCGATGAAACCCCTAACTCCGCACCCCTCCCAGGACTGTGAGCAACATGGCGGTCACATACATTAGGCTGATACCGACCCATATTCCTAGCGCTACTTGCAGACGGCGTGTCACCGTGTAGGAGATTGTCAGAAGCGAGAAAATGACATAGAGAAGCGATCCAGCCGCCAGGGTATAAAAGGAGATGGACAGATAGGGTGAGACTCCCTGCCCGCTTAACAGAACCCCGATGCATGTCGGACCGCCCGCCACTAACCCAAGCAACAAGGCGTCCTTCCATTGCACCGGCGTTTTCCCGGCTGCACCGACAATGCCGAACCCTTCCGTGCCGTTGTGCAACGCAAAGCCCCCCACCAGCAACAGGCTGAGAGCCCACTCTCCGTTCCCATAGCTGGCGCCGATGGCGAGCCCTTCGCCAAGGTTGTGAAAGCCCATCCCCATCGCGATCATATAGGGGAGCGTGAGAAATCGGCTGGTGTGGCGGCCGCCAAACACCTGCTTCGATTCCAACGCGACGAGACCGACCAGGCTTGCGCCAAGGCTCACCAGAAAGACCACCCACGACAATGGGTCGCGGGCTCCGCTGAGCTCCACCGCCTCATGCATCAAGTCAAAGAACAGATACAGCAAGACCCCGGTCGCGACACCGATCAATCCGCCTTCCCAGGATCGTGGCAACACCTTCCCCAGCAACAGGGCTGCGCCGATTCCCAGATAGACAGGAATAAGACCGGCAAGGGCACCTAACGCGAATAAGTTCAGCATCGACGGGTTGTATCAGAACAGCAGGGGGAAAGAAAAGGTTGAACTTTCACCGGATTGCGCCCTGAGACGGAGCAGGATCCTCCAGGGTCAAACCGCCTGTCGTAAACCAACTCAGATTTAGCCTCTCACGTCGTACCGGGCGGATAGTCTCCCCGTTCGAGTACCCCATCGGCAGGGCCAGTATGGGGTCGAAACACCGAGAACCACCTGCAGTCACAAAGACAACGATGAGAACGAGAATCTAAGTGAGCCCCCCTCTCTATCCGCCCAGCTGACTCAACCAGGACAACATTTGGTCACCGTACGGTATAGAATCCTTACAGCAGAGAACCACCTGACGCGATGCAGAGACCGCAGAGGCAGCAATCCCTGGATTGATTCATAAGGAACCATCATGGCAAGTGCGCTTTTGTATGACCACCTGCAATTCGCCTTCACCGCCACATTCCACTATCTCTTTCCGCAACTGACGATGGGCCTCGCCCTGTTGCTCCTCTATCTGAGGAGCCGGGCGCTGTGGTCCGGCGATGAGCACTATCATCAGGTCGCCCGATTCTGGACGAAGATCTTTGCGTTAAGCTTTGCCTTCGGCGTCGTCACCGGCATTCCATTGGAATTTCAGTTCGGCACCAACTGGGCCAGATTCTCGAACTTCGCCGGCGGAGTGATCGGCCAGACCTTGGCGATGGAGGGCCTGTTCGCCTTCGTGCTCGAATCAACCTTCCTTGGCCTCCTGCTGTTCGGTGAGAAACGGTTCGGACTACGCATCCAATGGTGTGCGTCCTTGATGCTGTTTCTCGGCTCCTGGCTCTCGGGCTATTTCATCCTCGCCACCAATGCCTGGATGCAGCATCCGGTCGCTTACACCGTCGCCGACGACGGACGCCTGTTCCTGAACAGTCTTTCAGGCCTGCTCACCAATCCCTGGCTGTTCTGGCAATATGCCCATACGATGACCGCCGCTGTCGTGACCTCGTCCTGCGTGATGGCGGCAGTCGGGGCCTTCTACTTGCTGTCCGGCACTCATCACGCCCATGCGAAGACGTTCATACGGACCGGTGTCGTGGCCGGCGCGATCGCCTGCGCGCTCATGATTTTTCCGACCGGCCACGGCAACGCGAAACAGGTCTTCGAGCACCAGCCACTGAAGGGTGCGGCCTTCGAAGGACTCTTTCGGACTGAGCGAGGCGCGGGCATCGTCCTGGTCGGACAGCCAAACACGGAAACGATGACGATCGACAACCCGCTAACCGTGCCTTCTGCGCTCAGCATGCTCGTCTACTACGATCTTTGGGCCAGGGTGAAGGGGCTCGACGCCTTTCCCAAAAAAGAATGGCCCGATAACCTGCCGCTGCTCTATTACGCGTACCACATCATGGCCGGGTTGGGGACAATCCTTGCCGCCATCATGGCGCTGTCACTACTCTTACTCTGGCGAGGCCGTCTGTTCGCCAACAAGCCGCTACTCTGGCTTCTCATGCTCTGTGTGCCGTTTCCCTACATTGCGACGACAGCCGGATGGATGACCACAGAGCTCGGGCGCCAACCCTGGCTCGTGTACGGCCTATTGCGCACAGACGAAGGCACCTCGCCGCTCGTACATTCTGGAAATGCGCTCTTCACGCTGCTCGGCTTTCTCGGACTCTACCTCCTGCTCGGCCTGCTCTTTCTCGTCTTGATCATGGAGATCATCAGACAGGGTCCGGTTCCCGCCACCCATGATCCGGCACAGACCACCAGGCTGAACACCTACTAGGACACACGCACGATGGAAACTTTCTGGTATGTGATCATCACGATGATGTTGGCGATGTATGTCGTCCTCGACGGATTCGACTTCGGCATCGGCGTCCTCTACCCCTTCATCGCCAGGACTGAAACCGAACGACGCACCGTTCTGGCCTCTATCGGACCGGTGTGGAAAGGCAATGAAGTGTGGTTGGTTGCCAGCGGCGGCTTGCTCTTTTTCTCATTCCCCAGAGCCTACGCCGCCGGGTTCAGCGGGTTTTACCTGGCATTGACCATGGTGTTGTGGCTCCTGATCGTTCGGGGCCTCGCGCTAGGACTGCGCTCCCATCTGAGCCATCCGTTGTGGCGGCAGTTCTGGGACCTGGCTTTTTCCGGCGCGAGCCTCCTGCTCGCGATCGTGTTCGGCGCCGCGTTGGGCAACTTGATTCGCGGAGTGCCGTTGAATCCCGAGGGCTATTTCTTCGTCGCCCTCTGGACCGACTTCACCCCCGGCCCGAATCCCGGCACCCTGGACTGGTTCACCCTGCTGATGGGACTGGCAAGCGCCGCGATCCTGACCTTGCATGGCGCCAATTATCTTGCGATGAAAACGGAGGGCGATCTCTATCTGCGGGCTGAGGCTTCGGCAAAACGGACCGGCTGGATCGCACTCGGGCTCACCTGCCTCGCGATATTCGCAATCCCCTTTGTGCAGCCGGCCCTCCGGCTCAACTACACGGCCCACCCACTGGGTTATCTCCTGACCGTAATCGGAATGTTCTCCCTGATCGGCACAATGGTGCTCCGCAGAGGGCAGCGTGACGTCGCCGCCTTCACGACATCAAGCCTGTTCATCCTCGTCATGCTCGGGAGCGTCGCCTGGGGCTGCTATCCCAATATTTTGATCGCCACGACTGACCCGGCAAACAGTCTCACCATCTTCAACGCGACTGCCGGCATGTACGGCCTCCGGATCGGCCTCTGGTGGTTTCTCTTTGGATTCGCACTCGCCATGATCTATCAGATCTATGTCCACCGCGCCTTTTGGGGCAAAGTCCGGCTCGATCCTGACGGCTCGCCGACCGAGTAGGAGTGCTCACTCGATCGGTTTTCGCCGCTTCTTAGATATCCACGACGACACCGATCTCGACAGCCTGCTCAGAGGGAATCCCGAGAAACGAACTGGTCCGGCGTGAGTTTCTCGACAAAAAGACGAAGAGATGTTCCCGCCAAAGCGCCATTCCCGGCTTGGGCGTCGCCA
>JANYAJ010000042.1 GCA_025361385.1 Nitrospira sp. | reverse complement strand
TCAAGGCCGGTCTCAAACGTGTTCAGGGTGCGGCATTGGAGCAGTTGCTTCGCCGGACGAAGCCCTTCATCTTGCGGCGGACCAAGGCAGAGGTGCTTCACGACTTGCCGCCGAAGATCGAGAGCGAAGTGTTCCTCGACTTGACCGATCGGCAAAAGGCTCTGTACCAACAGACGGTCGCTCAGGTCCGCACCACGATCGATGAGGCCTACCGGACGAAGACGTCCGGTCAGGCGCAGTTCATCGCGCTGACGGCGATCCTCAAGCTCCGCCAGGTCTGCCTCTCGCCTCGCCTTCTGACGAACCGGGAGGATGAGTCCTCTCCAAAAATCAGTTTCTTGATAGAACGATTACAGGTATTGCTGGACGAGGGGCACAGTGCGCTGGTGTTTTCCCAGTTCACCAGCTTTCTCGATCTGGTGGAGGAATCCTGTGTCCGGCACGGGCTGCCGTATCACCGGTTGGATGGTTCCACGGTGGCCACCGCGCGAAAAACTCGCGTGGCGGCGTTTCAAGGCGGCAAACAGCCTGGCGTGTTTCTCCTGAGTCTCAAGGCGGGGGGACAGGGGCTGAACCTCACCAAAGCGAGTTATGTGTTCCATCTGGACCCCTGGTGGAATCCGGCGGTGGAAAACCAGGCGTCGGATCGCGCCCACCGTATCGGACAGCAGCGGACGGTTTCGATCGTGCGGATTCTCATGCGTCATAGCATTGAGGAAAAGATGATGGCGCTCAAGCAGCGGAAGCTCGATCTATACGATGCGGTGATGCGTGGCGTGGTGCGCGGATCCGGGCAAGGGGTCTTGAGCAAGTCCGATTTTGAATTTCTGCTTTCGCCGAGTGCGTCCTGAGAGCATGGACGCGCTATTTCGCTCGCGAGTGATGAGGTGCCGCACAGTCTTGTGCGAGTAGGGGCGAGGAGCTTGGTTCGGTCTAGCTGCGCACGGCGTTGGGGGAAGGCGTTTGGCAGGCACTCGTTGCGATCTGCACATACTCGTGGATATTCTTTGAGCAGCGGCCACAGCAGCCCGCCTCTTTCAGTCCGAATTTCGCTTTGAGCTGGCAGGGCATGACGATGCCGCTCCGTCCGGCTTCACGGACATCCGAATCGGTGATTCCCTTACAGAGGCAGAGGTACATCGGCTGTACTCCTTATCGTCGAGCAGGGTTGGTATTCGCCATTAACGATTATGATAACCGTTATCAACTGAATCAATAATACGCCCCTCCTCTCTTTCTG
This sequence comes from Nitrospira sp., assembly GCA_025361385.1. Classification (GTDB taxonomy): domain Bacteria; phylum Nitrospirota; class Nitrospiria; order Nitrospirales; family Nitrospiraceae; genus Palsa-1315. The sequence goes on along the minus strand of JANYAJ010000042.1, from coordinate 7,796 downwards.
TCAAGAGAGGAGGAGCATGTCGAGGGGGTGGCGCAGGGGTCGACTGCTAAGGCATTGTGAAGTCTATTGTTTTAGAGCGTCTGCTCCAGCTGATCGACCATTTCGCGGATCGTGTCGAACCCCGATTGCCAAAACTCTTCAGACGACATATCGACGCCGACTTTGGCCAGGATGGCCTGCGGAGACTCCGATCCGCCAGTACTTAACAGTTCGAGATATTTGGGGACAAAGGTGGCCCCCTCTTTTTGATACATCCGATAGAGGGCGAGCACCAGCAAGTTGCCGAAGCTGTAGGCATAGCAATAGAAGGGGCTGGCAAAGATGTGGGGAATGGTCAGCCATTCCCATTGGAACTCATCCGGGACCTTAATCCCCTTCCCAAACTGTTGCCGCACCTCGGCCAGATAGGTCTTGGCCAAATCCTTCACAGTCGCACCCTGGGCGATCATGTCATGAGCCTGATTTTCAAATTGAACGAAATAGGCCTGCCGGAGGACCGTGGCATAGATGTCGTCCAGTTGATTGAGCAGGAGTCCCTGCCTCACCTTCTTGTCTCGTTCCTGGGTCATGAGGGCATCGGACAGGATGCGCTCTCCAAACACCGAGGCCGTTTCTGCAAGCGGAAGGGTGGAATGGAAGGTAAACATGGAATGGTGGGACGCCAACATACCATGGACGGCATGCCCGAGTTCATGGGCCATCGTCGCAATATCGCGGGCCTCGCCGGTGAAGTTGAGCAGTACATAGGGCGTCATGCCTGGGACGACGCTGTAACAATAGGCGCCGCCGATTTTCCCGGGCCTCGCCCGTGCATCGATATGACGCTCCTCCACCACTCGCTCCGCCAAGTCGGCTAATTGCGGTGAGAATCCCCGGTAGGCATCCAGCACCATCTTGATGGCATCCTGATAGCGGTAGGATTTTTGCTCTGTGCGATGTGGCGCATAGATGTGATAGCGGCTCATCGGTGTGATCTTGCAGAGGCGAGCCTTAATACGGAAGTAGCGCTGAAAGATACCCGCATTTTTTTGACAGACTTTCAGGAGCGACGCCACGGCTGCATCGGGAATGTCGTTGCCAAGATTGCGGGTGGCAATCGGGGAGGCGAATCGGCGGAGCTGCAGATTTTCCGCCTTCCAGTCGTTGACCAACGCTTTGTAGATTTCACCCAGGAGATCGTGCTGATCGGCATAGACGCGGTAGAGCTCCCGGTAGGCGGCCTCACGCAGCCGGCCTTGTGCATGGCGGAGATAAGCCGTCAGTTCCTCGCTCGTCATTGTTTTCCGCTTGCCGTTGACGGTGAGCGTGAAGGTAAAGGCGTTCGTCACGACATCGTACAGTGAATGCACGGCGCTGCGGCCTGTGATGTTCTTGATGTTGACGATCTTCTCTTCCGGTTCGGACAGCGTATGGGGCTGAAACCGGCGAATGGTTTCGAGGTGATACCGGAGCGAGCCGGTTTCCGCCATGAGCCGGCGCGCATTGTCCTCATCGACGCTTTGCCACCAGAGGTCGAAAAACACCAATCGGTTTTGGAGTGCGGTGAGCTGTTCTTCGACTTTGGTCTTAAACGAACGAGCGGCGAGGTCGTTTGTATTTTCGGAAAACCAGAGATAGGCATAGGCGCTGAGCCGGGACGAGGCAGCCGCGATCTCTTCACTCAGCGTCAAGAGCGGATGGAAGATGGAGGTGTCCATGGTCGGGTTGAGTTGGGTCCGAGCCGCTTCGAATTGTGCGACCTTGGCCGCGATCTCTGCCAACAGGCTGTCGAACTTCTGGACCGGCTCCTTGGCCAAGTGTGAGAGAACCCAGCGCTCGGAATGGGCGCGGCTCTGTTTTTTGAGAGGGGAGGTCTTACGGGGTTTGGCAGTCTTTCGGTTCATCTTCGCAGGCATTGGTCGTATCTCCTTCGTCTCGATTTAAAGAGGATGCTGGGAAAGTCCGCCAGCTGGGGAACGCTGAACGGTGAGCGATGAACGATGAGCAAGAAAGCGATTCTTCCTTCAGCGTTCCACGTTCATCGCTCGAGTTTTGTAGTTGCGGTCTTGTATGGGCTTGCCCGGCCAGGATCATACCATTCTCGCCTCCGTGGCTGGATAAATTTTCTCTCGCCTGAGAGCAGGGGAATCTTCCCTCGTGATCGCATTCTCGGTATGATGCGACAAGCGTAACGGGAGACTTCATGACCGACCAGGAACTCAATCGGGCAGTTCAATATGTCACTGCCAGCACGTCCTACGGGCGCGACATGGTGGCGGATATTCTCAAAACTGGGCTGGGCGAAATGACCGCGCTGGCGACGGAATCGTCGGAGCGGTTCGAACGGGATGTGCTGTTGGAATATGTGTGCCAATGGACCATCAAACGCACGGCCCAGCCGGAACCGTTAGTCAGGGAGATTCTTGGCTGTGCCAGCCGCTGGCTCGATGAAGTGTACGAGGAAATTGCCAAGCGCCAACCAGAAGCCCTCGGCCTCTCATCCGATGAGGATGACGACGATGATGACGACGCAGAACCGGTCTAGCAGGATGGCGAGCCAGTCATCCCGATTCGGCTCCAAATCCTGGAAGTGTAAGGCCAATTCAGGGGAATGCCAATTTTAGGCAGGCAGCGAGCTTGTGAGCATTTCGAGATTTTTTGTCACCATCATGTCGCCGTTTTTCGTGGATACATCGATGGCGGTTGCGCAGACGGTTCGGCATTCCTCGATGCGACCGAGCTTCTGGAGCGATTGGGCCAAGGCATAGTAGGCGGCTGAGTAGGTGGGCTTCACGATAACGCATTGTTGCAGGGCCTTGGCCGCTTCTTCGAAGTTCTCGTCTTCCATGTAGGCTTTCCCGAGACCAAACCAAGCCACCTCGTCGTTCGGATCAATGGCCAAGACTTTTTTGAGCGGTTCGATGCGGCGATTTGCCATGTCTTCCTCCAGGTATGCGTGACGATAGCAGCGGCAAGCGCTCGTTGTCTATGCGCTTTCCTGCATGCTACGATTCCGCAGGACGCTGAAAAAGTCTGCCAGCTTCGTTCTCGCGTCGCTCAATGCCTCAACGTACTGAGAGTACGCCTCGGCATTTCGCTCGCTGCGGCCTTACTGGGCAGCCATTTTGAGCGTCCTGCTGGACAAGTAAGCTGGAGCATGTATGGGTAAGACAGGTCTCGTGTACCATCCGGCATATCTCGGCCATGACATGGGTGCAGGACATCCTGAGTCGCCCAATCGGCTACGCGCCATTATGGAGCAGCTGGAACAGAGCGGGACAGCAGCCCGACTGACCAGGATTGAACCACGAGCGGCTGAAGACGAATGGATTACCCAGATCCATGAGCCCGCCTATCTTGCGATGCTGAAGACCCACGCCCCGACGAATGGAAGAGTCTCGCTCGATCCTGATACCTCAATGTCTCCCGGTTCGTTGACTGCCGCCTATCTGGCGGCCGGTGGGGCGCTGGCCGCGGTCGATGCGATCATGTCTAAAGACGTGGATCATGTTTTTTGTGCCGTGCGCCCGCCCGGGCATCATGCCGAGGCTGGGCACGCGATGGGCTTCTGCCTCTTGAATAATGTGGCGATCGCTGCGCGCTATGTGCAGAAAAAACATGGCCTCGCGCGCGTACTGATTGTCGATTGGGACGTGCACCATGGCAACGGCACGCAACATAGTTTTGAAGACGATCCCTCCGTGCTGTTCTTCAGCACACATCAGTACCCGCACTATCCTGGCACGGGCCGCGCGACGGAGCGTGGCCGAGGGGCGGGCGAAGGGTTTACGATCAATGTGCCGATGGAAGCGGGTGAGGGCGATGAGGCGTATCGTGCCGTCTTTCAGAAATCGTTGGTGCCGGCCGCCGATGCCTTCAAGCCGGAATTCGTGATCATCTCAGCCGGCTTCGATGCGCATCGGGACGATCCTCTTGCGAGCATGGGGCTGACCGAAGAGGGCTACGCGGATCTCACCGGCATCGTGGCCGGCATCGCCACGCGCCATGCTCATGGGCGCATCCTCTCGTCGCTCGAAGGCGGGTATCATCTGACCTCCTTGGCTGCGTCGGTCGAGCGCCACATCCAGGCATTGTTGGCCGCATGAAGACCCTTGTGAAAATTCTGCTCGGTTCTGCTCTAGCCGGTCTGCTCGTGTATCTGTATTACACCGAAGTGAAACCGGTCGTGATTTTCGGGCTGCGCGACGAATATGCCCATGCGATTCCGCTTCAACAGATTCCGGAGGGTCTAACGAGCCTGAAGGCCGAGTCCTGCGGCCAATGTCATCGCGAAATCTACGATGAGTGGAAGACGAGTATCCATGCCCATGCCTATGAGGATCCGTTCTTTCAGGCCTACTGGAAAAAGGATAAGAATATTTGGGTCTGCTTGAACTGCCACACCCCGTTGGAAAATCAGCAGCCGACATTGGTGAAAGAGATTCCGCGGGGGCGGGTGGAGAAGGCAGTCCAGGAGCCTAACCCCCACTACGACCCTGAATATCAGAAAGAATCGGTCACCTGCGCGGCGTGCCATGTGCGGGACGGCGTCATCTATGGCCCGTTCGAAGATTCCGCCGCGCCGCATCCGACCAAGTTCGATCCGAACTTTCGCACCACGCAGGTCTGCCAGCGTTGTCATAACGTGGTGTCCGGCCCGGCGCAGTTTTATCGCATAGGCCCTTGCGGGACCTATGCGGAGTATGAAGGCAAGTTCTTCATGCAGGAGCGGGGCTTCATTTGCCAGAGTTGCCACATGCCCGAGATCGATCGTCCGGTGGCGACGAATGGTCCGATCCGGCGTGGACGCCAGCATCTCTGGCGCGGCGGGCACGATCCCGATATGGTGAAGCGGGCGGTGGGAATACAGGTACGGGCCGATACCGTTTCGCCCAAACCGGGCGATCGCGTCGGATTTACGCTCACCTTGATCAATGCAGGAGCCGGCCATAAGATTCCGACGGGCGATCCCGACCGCTACTTCACGGTGGAGTTTTCCGTGGAAGATCAACAGGGAAAGATCCTCGATCAGCAAACGTCGACGATGGGCCGCTGGATCCTCTGGCAGCCGGCTATCGTGGAGTTGTATGATAACCGGCTGTTGCCCTTGGCCAGCCGGGACTACCAGTTCGTGTACCAACTTCCGGCGCAGGCAGAGGGCTTGAAAGTAAAGACTCGCGTGCAGTACCACATCCTGAGCGATAAGCAGCATGAGATGTTGCAGACTAAATACGGACTGACGGGGAACGACCCCTATCGATTCATTGTGTACGAGCGGGAGTTTCCGCTGTCCGGTGCGCTGGCGGCGTCACTGAGTGAGAGCAATCAGCTCTCAGCAACCAGCCGCCAGCCTGAGGGGTTAAGTTGTAAGGCCGGAGCTGAGGGCTGATCGCTGAGAGCTCACACCACAAAAGGAATGACATGACACACCCGTTGTTGATCGATACCGAAACCCTCCAGCAGAGCCTGGGACAACCCGGCCTGGTGATTATCGATGTGCGTGGGCGGGCGGCCTATGAGTTCGGCGGCCATGTTCCAGGCGCCGTGCATTCGACCTGGCATGAGTACAGCGATCCCCAGGCCGTCCCGAAGGGGTTGCTCAATCCCGATCGCGTATTCATGGAGCAAAAGATGCGCGCGCTGGGGATCAGTCCGGACAGCGATGTGGTGATCTATTCCAATCCCTTCGACAACTGGGGTGACGAAGGCCGCATGTTCTGGATGTTGGAATATCTTGGGCATACGCGGCTACGCATTCTCGACGGCGGGTGGGTCAAGTGGGTGCAGGAGAAGCGTCCGTTCGAACATGGGTGCGTCACGCCCAAGCCGGGGACGTTTACCGTGAAGCCGGTAGCTTCGGTGATTGCCGCGAAAGATGAATTGAAGCAGCTCGTGAAGCAGCCCCATCCTGGCACCGTGATCGTCGATGCGCGCAGCCTCGAAGAATATCTGGGGAAAGAAGTGTCGGGGATCCCGCGGCCCGGGCACATTCCCTCGGCGATCCACCTGGCCTGGACGGGATTTCTTCAGCCGAATGCGACGCTGAAAGATTTACTGACGATCACGGAGAGCTTAGCCGACAAAGGTCTTTCGCAGGATCAAGCCGTCATCTGTTATTGCACCGGCGGCGTCCGTTCCGCCTGGCTCTACTTTGTTCTCAGGCTTGCGGGCTATCGCAATGTGCGTAACTATCCGGGATCCTGGTGGGAATGGAGCCGGGATTTTGCCTGCCCGGTGGAAAAAGATGCCAAGGGATTGCAGCACATCTTGAACGTCGATCCACAAGTCAGGGCTTCTTGACAGTCAAAAACCGGCTGTGTAAGGTGAAGGACCGAAGATACTGCGGATCTCTTTCGCACATTGATTGAATCTTAACCACTGAGGAGGAATCCATGAAAATGAAAGCCCAAGGCGGAGTATTGGTCGTTGCAGCGGTTGCCGCACTCGTTGGTTTCCCGTTGTTCAGTGGGCTGGCCCTTGCCGATAACAAACATGTGGATGAAGCGGTGGAGCATGCCAAAGAAGCGGTGGCGCATGGCAAGCAGGGGCATGCCGATGCTCTGGTACAGCATGCCGAGGGCGCCCTCAAGCATGCCGAGGCGGCCGGCGTGAAGAATCCGCACCTGGATGAAGGCATCAAACATCTTAAGGAAGCCGTGGCCCATGGCAAGGCCGGTCACGCAGATGTGGCCACCCAACATGCCGAGAGTGCGGTGACCCATTTGTCCGAAGTGAAGTAAGTCGTTTCGGCTAGAGATTTTCTTCGAGCGGGCAGGGGCAACCCTGCCCGTTCTGTTCTGGGGGGCATGACGATCATGCGGGTCGGGTATTATCAGTTCGCTCCAGCGTTTGGCGAGGTCTCGCGCAATCTCGATACGATTGTGGAGACCCTCGATCAGGCTGACGCCGATCTGATCGTGTTGCCTGAGTTGTGTGCCTCCGGATATCAGTTCGTATCGCAACAAGAAGTGCTCGCGCTGTCGGAGCCGGTGCCGGATGGACCAACGACGCAACGGTTGATCGACCTTGCGAAGCGGCGACGGATGGTGATCGTTGCCGGTCTTCCGGAGCGCGCCGGGGCTGCCTGCTATAACTCTGCCGTGGTCGTCGGTCCGTCCGGATTTATCGGCTGTTATCGCAAGACCCATCTGTTTTTTGAAGAAACGGTATTCTTTGCGCCAGGCGACACGGGGTTCCAGGTGTGGGATATCGGCTCAGCTAAAATCGGCGTGATGATCTGTTTCGATTGGTACTATCCTGAGGCGGCTCGCACATTGGCACTTAAGGGAGCCGATATTCTCTGCCATCCCTCGAACCTCGTGTTGCCGGATTGCCCGGACTCGATGCCGGTTCGATGCCGAGAGAATCGAGTGTTTGCCGTCACGAGTAATCGCATCGGGATCGAAGCGCGAGGCGGCAAAGATCCGTTGACCTTTATCGGAAATAGCGAAATCGTCGCTCCATGTGGAGCCATTCTGCATCGTGCGCCGCGTGACCAACAAGAACTCCATGTTGTCGAGATCGATCCTGCCGAGGCGAGAAACAAGGCTCTTACTCCCTATAACGATTTACTTCGTGACCGCCGCGAATCCCTCTATCGCTAGCAGGATGCTGAAACAGGCCGCCAGCTTCGTTCTCGGCTCATCGAAATCCTCAACGTACCCGAGAGGGTACGCCTCCGGTTTCGACTCGCCTGCGGCCTTGCTGGACGGCCTTTTGAGCATCCTGCGGGAATAGTGGAAAAGGCTGAAGCGTTCGAACCGTCTGATCCGTACCCCGACCTTCGGCCTTTCGACCGTTAGCCTCGGACTCCAGCC
>JANYAJ010000007.1 GCA_025361385.1 Nitrospira sp. | reverse complement strand
CATGCGGTGATCACATCGGTGAACCGGGATGAATTAGCAGATGGCGGCGCGGCCATCTTTGCCGAAACGATCCGGCACACCAGGCAGCTCAACGCTCACTGTACAATTGAAGTCTTGATTCCTGATTTCGAAGGGAATGAGACCGCCCTTGCGACGGTCTGTGCTGAGAAGCCGGAGATTCTTAATCACAACATCGAAACCGTCAGACGGTTGTTTCCGTCCCTCAGGCCGCAGGGAAAATATCAACGGTCGATCGAGCTACTCGGTAAGGCGAAGCATTTGGGCATGCGTACCAAGTCCGGATTGATCCTTGGGATGGGAGAAACCATGGACGAGGCCCGCGAAGTCATGCGCGATCTCCGATCCGTCGGCTGCGATATCATGACCATCGGTCAATACCTTCAGCCGACGAGAGAGCACCTGCCCGTAGCTCGTTATTACGATCCCAGCGACTTTGCGGTCTTGAAAGCGGAGGGGCTGGTCCTCGGCTTTAGCCATGTCGAATCGGGTCCGCTTGTCCGTAGCTCCTACCATGCAGAACAGCATCTCTCCACGACGGGTCACTACGCATAAATCCAACATGGAGTATGCTGCGTATGAGTAGTCAGAGCGAGATCACCATCCAGCCGTGACTTTCATGAAGGAGCGTTCATGACACCTGAGGCGATACAGACACTCATCTCCCAGTATTTTGCCGCGACGCGCGCGATGGATGTCAATGCCTGGCTGACCTGCTTTGCCGATGATGCCGTCAGCTACGACCCCTATGGAGCGCCGCCCATCCAGGGGAAGGATGGGCTTCGAGCATTTTTCGTATCCGTCACGAGCGCGTTCACTGAGATTGGGTTCACAGAAGACTTTCTTGCCGTCACAGGCAACCGTGCGGCCATAAAGTTTACGGCTCGGGGAGTCGCAGCTAACGGAAAAACTGCAACCTGTGAGGGCATCGACGTCTTCGAAGTCAACGACGGTGGCACCATTCAAACCATGTGGGGCTATTGGAACCCTGCGGCCATGATGGCGCAGCTTCAGCTGTGACCAGCATTCAGCGCATAAAGGCGAATGAAGGAGATTATGATGGCCACATACCGCGAGCTTGATGGCCGGTTAACGCCGGAGCAGCAGGCGCTGAAACAGCAGGTGCATGAGTTTGCGAAATCGGTCTTGCGGCCGACTGCTGCCGCGCTGGATCGCTTGTCGGACCCGCAGCAGGTGGTGGACAGAAGCTCTGCCCTTTGGACCGCCTTGAGAGCCGCGTACAGTCAGGGCATTCACACGGCATTAATACCGACAGTGCATGGCGGGATGGGACTTAGCGGAGTGAGCCTGCACCTGGCGCTCGAAGAACTGGGATGGGCAGCTCCGACTTTGCCGCCGGTCTTGCCGTGACGGGGTTTCCCTTTGCCATGATTGCCGCGACGGGGAATAAGGCGCTCATTGAAGAGTGGGTGAAGCCCTTTGTGGCCGACAAAGATGCGCACTATGTCGGTTGTTGGGCGATTACGGAGCCGGACCATGGATCGGATACATTCATGGCCAGCACCCCTCAATTTTTCGATCCAACAATCAGCGGCCAAGTGACGGCTCGTGCCGAAAGAGAAGACTATGTCATCAACGGGCAGAAAGCGGCCTGGGTTTCAAACGGTACCATCGCCACACATGCGCTCACCTATCTGACGCTGGATCCTTCGAAAGGCATGGCCGGTGGGGGAGTGGCATTTATTCCTTTGAACCTCCCTGGTGTATCGAAGGGCACGCCCGTGGATAAGATGGGCCAACGTGCGCTGAATCAAGGCAGCATCCATTTCACCAACGTGCGCATCCCGAAACGATATCTGCTCTTCGATACAGCATCATACGAAGCGTATCCTCAATCAGACACTCGTGCTGACCAACGGAGCGATGGGAGCGATCTTTACCGGAGTCGCCCGGGCCGCCTACGAACAGGCGCTCGCCTATACCAAAACCAGGCTTCAAGGCGGTAAGCCGATCTGCGAACATCAATTGGTCCAGAAACATCTCTTCGACATGTTTACCAAAGTCGAAGCCAGCCGGGCGCTGTCGCGAGCGGCAATGGCCTATAACGCTACGGCGCAACCACCGGCGCTGGAGTATGCCATCGCGGCCAAAGTGTACTGCACGCAAGCCTGCCTTGAAGTGACGGATACCGCACTACAACTGTTTGGCGGATTAGGTCTCACCCGCGACTGTCCGATGGAAAAACTTTACCGCGACGCCAGGGCCTCGCTGATCGAAGATGGAGTCAATGATGTATTGGCGCTGGTAGGAGCGCGGAGGTTGTTATCCGCCACACAGCATGTGCAATGAGGTTCCTCTCAAATCTGTCTGGCGGGAAAAGACAATCTGCGCTGGCCACTCTGGTCGCTTTAGCGAGCTGGGTCAACTATGTATTCATCTACCCTGGCGTAGCCCAAACGCGATCGATCCACATCCTGCCTCTCGGTGGACCAACCAGCGCACCGGCTTCGATTCCACTCACTTGGTATCTGATCGATCCTCCCAGTGGACTCGTTTCATGATGTGATGAATCCCCGGTGCCAATAGGAGGGCCGTGACAGCAATCACAACTAGACCCGAGTACAGTGCAAAAAGACCGGCAAAGACTTTCCCAGGCTCTGACAAATCTAGCTTCACGGGCCCCATCCCACCGAGGAGCATCGCCGCATTCACAAAGGCATCCCGCCAAGGGAGATGCTCATAATGGCTATAGCCCCACATGCCGACCGCCAGAGACGCCGCTAGCAGAGTGAGTGAGAACAACAGATGAAGAAGCAGGCGCCGAAACAACAGACGCGGATTCGGAGCGCCAGAACGCTGTCTGCTCATCGAGCCTCCTTACCACGGTTCTCGACTACGATTACGGCCTCTTCCCACAGAAGGAATTCTTCACCGCACAAAGTACGGAATCGCCACCAGCAGCAGGCCGACGCCGACCAGAACATAGACGTTCTCGATGAAATAGGGGAAGACACAGAGCACGATCCCCGTGATAAGCGGCACGACGGCTCTCTGCTTTTTCCCATACAGAAAGAAGCCGAACCCAATCGCCCCGAACAGCATGCCCCACATCAGACCCGCTGTACTGCTCACCAGCGGGGTTCCTCCTACTGTGCCGAGTCCAGCACCTTGGCGATGAGGCTCCGTGCTTCATCCTGAATCATCTTGAGATGCGCCGGTCCCTTGAAACTCTCGGCATACAGTTTATAGACGTCCTCTGTGCCGGAGGGACGGGCCGCGAACCACCCTTGGTCGGTCACGACTTTCAATCCGCCGATGGCCGCGCCATTACCGGGGGCGGTCGTCAGCTTGGCCACGATGATATCGCCGGCCAATGTTCCCGCCTGCACCTGATCCGGTGACAGTTTCGACAGGACGGTCTTCTGGGCCGGCGTCGCCGCCGCATCGATCCGCTCATACACCGGTTCGCCCAATTCTTTGGTGAGCGCGCAATAGAGTTCGCCAGGATCATGGCTTGTCTTGGCCATCATTTCGGCAGCCAGCAAGTTCATGATGATGCCGTCTTTGTCCGTCGACCAGACCGTGCCGTCGCGACGGAGGAATGATGCTCCCGCGCTTTCTTCTCCGCCAAAGCCGAGCGAACCGTCGAGCAGGCCCTTCACGAACCACTTAAAGCCGACCGGCACCTCAATGAGCTTGCGGCCGAGCTTAGCCGCCACACGATCGATCAGACTGCTGCTCACCAACGTCTTCCCGATCGCGGCATCGGACTTCCAGCCGGGACGGTTCGCAAAGAGATAGTCGATCGAAACGGCGAGATAATGGTTGGGATTCATCAGCCCGGCAGAACGGGTGACGATACCGTGCCGATCGTTGTCCGCATCGTTCCCGAACGCCACATCGAACCGATCCTTCAACGCGATGAGATTCGCCATCGCAAAGGGCGAGGAACAGTCCATCCTGATCTTCCCGTCCCAATCCAGCGGCATGAAGCGGAAGGTGGGGTCGACCGCCGGATTCACGATCTCGATATTTAATCCGTAGCGCTCGGCAATCGGTTTCCAGTAGGCCACGCCGGACCCGCCCAGCGGATCGATCCCGAGTTTCAGCCCGGCAGAACGAAGCAGGTCCATGTCGATGATTTGCGCAAGATCGCCGATATAGGTGCCGAGATAGTCATGGGGCTTCGTCGTCGCAGCCCGCCTGGCGGGCCGGCCGACACCGTGGTCACGAAGTGGATCGAGGACCGGGCCAATGCCCTGATGAAGGTCGATCTGCATGGCGTGGCACGTATTCCCTATGCCCGTGCCAGGCGGGCTGCGACGACGAAGCCCCATGACTATCTCGGCACCTATATCGGCGATCTTGCGCAAATCATCGACATGGACCTGCTTCGTTCTG
>JANYAJ010000515.1 GCA_025361385.1 Nitrospira sp. | reverse complement strand
CGGCAATCATCAGCCGGTGGAGCTACTACACTTCATCGAGGTGTTGGAGCAGGCGTTAGGAAAGAAAGTAGTGAAGAAATTGCTGCCGATTCAGCCGGGCGACGTCCCGGCTACCTATGCGGATGTCGAAGACCTGACGCGAGATGTTGGATTTGCTCCAGCGACGTCGATCGAGGACGGCATCGGGCGTTTCGTGAAGTGGTATCGGGAGTTCTACAAAAAGTAAAAGGCGCCAGCCCTTCAGAGAAGCCGGCGCCCCTTGGTCTCTCGCGCTCAGCTGGCTGTTAGGGGCAGCCGATCGGCACAAATCCTTGCCCAAACAGCTTCGAGAGCGTCACGTATCGCGCGTTGTCGTAGAAGGAATAACTCGCGCCCCGTTGATTCCTGCCCGAAAGATCTCCGCCATACGAGGGATCCGTTCCGTAGAAGAATCCACCGCGGGTTTTCTCGGCAAGATGGAGCCATTCCCCGTACTTTGCACAGACCTCAGCCTGAACTGACCCAGTTGACGCGACGCTGGCATGCCAATCTTTGGCCCAATCGGGAACGGTCTGACCTCCTCCGGTCGTACCAGTCTGATTGTGGTCAGAGTATGGAGGGATATCGTAGTGAGGCGCCATCGCCACGGTAGGGCGATAGGTCGGCATATCATCAAGGGAGGGCACGACGGAGAGAGGCTTGAGGGTCATCATGGTGCAGCCCGGGAGGTCTTTGTTTGTGTAGAGGGTGCTCCCGTCTGCCTGGGGACATTGGCGCATCTGCAAGGGATCGGAGGCGATGGTGGTATCGGAGAATGCCGGAGCGGACGTCAGGGTGAGGATCGCGGAGGCGATTACGAACACCTGGGCTAACTGCATAGGGCACCTCCCCTGAGACGGTGGAACAGACAGGAATTGCATCTTCGTTCACCTTTGTAAAATGATACTCACCGATGGTGGAGATAAGGTAGTCCACCGGAGACAAAACCGTCTATTCATCTTTCGAGGGGGTTCTGCTATCGACCTGAATTTTGGCTGAGCGGCTTTGGTGGCCGATTTGCCGAGATGAGACGGAGGACTTCTTCCGGGGTGACGCCTTCGAGGTTCGGCAGGATGTAATCGGCTTCCCCCAGTTTTTCAGCAGGATAAGTCGTGGCGAGGGCCAGGACTGCCATCCCGGCTCTGTGAGCCGATTGAATGCCGGCCAGCGAGTCTTCGACGACCAGGCATTCCCCGGCTGTGATGAGGGGTGGGCGGGGTTCCTGGGCATTCAATAATTTGAGCGTGTGGCGATAGATCGCCGGGTCCGGCTTGCCAACCGCGCAGTCGTTTGCCGAGACCAGTACCGGGAAGTCTTGTGCAATGGTCGTATCGTGCAGGGCATGGGCGATTTGCTCCCGTCTGCCTCCTGTGGCAATGGCTAATCGGTACTGTGTTTTGGCTCGTTTCACAAACTCAACGACGCCGGGGAAAAGGGCTGGTTTGTGGAAGGCGGTATATTCCCTGAAGAGCGTCGCTTTCCGCTCCATGATGGCCGACAAGACATTCCGGTCACAGGTATGGTCGTGCGCAGCGAGGAGGGCAGTGGCACAGGTCCGTTCATCCATGCCCAGATACGTGCCGTAGTATTCTTCTTTCGTGAGCGAGAGACCGGCCTCGGCCAATGCCTGCTGAAAGCAATGCAGGTGCGGCGTCTCGTCGTCGGCGATCACGCCATTGAAGTCGAAAATTATTGCACGGATCATGCTGTGGCCTCGGCCATTCGTTCGGTGAAGCCACTGTAGCGAAACCGTTTCCGTTGAACAAGCAGCTTTGCCTTGTTCCCTCATCGCGGCTAGGGTATTCTCCGGCCTAACCCGGTGAAACCTGAGGTATTCGAAGCGTCTCACGTGCCCAACCGATTTCCCCTATGACCGACTACGGCGTGCTTGCAAATCTGCTCGTGATTTTTTCGGTGTCGATCGCCGTCGTCTTCGTATTTCATCAGTTCCGGCTTCCCTCGATCGCAGGATTCTTGGTCGCAGGCGCGATTATCGGCCCTCATGGGTTGAATCTGATCTCTGATATCGGCACGGTCCAGGTGCTGGCGGAGATCGGAGTGGTTCTGCTCCTCTTCACCATCGGTATTGAATTCTCTTTAGTGCAATTGGCGTCCCTGCGCCGCCTCATGTTTCTGGCGGCGCCGATCCAGGTCGGCGGCGTACTGGTGATTGCCTGGCTCGGGGCCATGCTCGTTGGGCTGTCCTGGCAGCAGGGACTGTTTTGGGGATTTCTTTTTTCTCTGAGCAGTACGGCGATTGTGCTCAAGACCT
>JANYAJ010000509.1 GCA_025361385.1 Nitrospira sp. | reverse complement strand
GTGCAAAAATTGTAATGAGTGTTCAATTGCCAGACTTTGTCCAGCAGAAGCAATTTCCCGCGTTCCGGCAGATAAACCTTACCTGATTAAGGGAGGGTTCAAGAAAGAAATAAAGAAAGGCTAGTAGGGGTAACCCTCGCGGTTACCCATGTAGGCAGCACACATACCGACGAGCTATGCTGGAGTGCTCGGGCCGGCATGATGAATACAAGCGGCTTACATAAAGCTGCTTCTCCTCTGACGAGTCGCCTGTGAGTTTCCTCGCACAGGCCTTCACTTCCAGCGCACAATAATAAATAGAGATACAGTCGGCGTCCTAAGCGCCAGCCACGGGCGGCCTTCCACCGTAGTGGAGGGTGGCCCGTGTTGTTTCTTTCTTCAACGAGTCGAACGATCTTCAGAAACCGGTGACCAGGCCCGTTTGTTGTGGCAGGGGGCAGACGCTGGTTTGCAGAGGGGGTGACGAGCGAGACTGCTCACGGCAGTGAGAAAAGGAGGTGGCCATGCTTGTCCATGAAGTCATGTCAACCGGTCTCGTGACGGCCAATAAGACAGATACGGTTCGGTCGGCCGTGATAAAAATGATGAACCGTCACTGTGGCGCCATTCCCGTTGTCGAGGGGAACGCTCGGCTCATTGGAATGGTGACGTTGCGTGATGTGTTGCTGCCGCTATATCCCAACTATGGCGACTATATTCACGACAACGTGCACAGCCGTGATTTTGTCGAGATGGAAGAGGGATATCCGGAGGCGCTTGGCGGGAAAGTCGAAGAGATCATGAGCCGGAATCCCTTGACGGTGGCGTCCCACGATCCCGTTCTGGAAGCCGCCTCGTACATGGGGCTCAAGAACTTCCGGCGCATCCCAGTCGTCGACCAGGGCACGCTGGTTGGGATGCTTAGTATCGGCGATATCAACCGTGGGTTGTTTTTCGAGAAGGGGATGCGAGGGTAAGCTGGGTATCCGGTTGAAGCCCTCCAGTTCAGGCGCATGGGCGCAGGTTGATCAGAGGTCTTGCGGTCGAGGGATGATGGGCATAAAATAACCGCATCGATGGAGTAGCGGCTTCGTTCAGGGAGGCCGTGGTGTTTTGGGAAACAAGACAACCGTCAAACCACCCCGCTCGATCCTGTTCGTACTGCGGTCAGCGCGAAGGCGTTGCCCGCAATCTGATCCCCCACAACATCCCGCACAGATGCCACTCGTGCCAGAGTGAAACCGCCCTGCTCATTTGCGAGGAATGCGTCACGAGCTGCGCGGCCTCCTTGGCCAGGCGCAACGGTGCTGCCGGTTCAGACCTATTCTCAAACATGGTCGTGCCCAAGCCATCCGAGATCAGGGCGACTCTCGATGACTATGTCATCGGCCAGGATCGGGCCAAGAAAGTCCTCTCGGTCGCGGTGTACAACCACTACAAGCGCATCCTGAATCGGGGCCGGATTCAGCACGTCGAGCTGCAGAAGGGGAACATTCTGATGATCGGCTCGACCGGGACCGGCAAGACATTGCTGTCTCAGACCCTGGCTCGGACGCTCCACGTTCCCTTCGCCATCGCCGACGCCACGACGCTGACCGAAGCCGGCTATGTCGGCGAGGATGTCGAGAACGTCGTCCTGAAGCTGTTGCAGAACTGTGACTACGATGTGAAGCGGGCCGAGACCGGCATCATCTATCTTGATGAGATCGACAAGATCACCCGTAAGTCGGAGAGCCCCTCCTTAACACGGGACGTGTCGGGGGAGGGCGTGCAACAGGCCCTCCTCAAGCTGGTCGAGGGGACCGTCTGCAGCGTGCCGCCGAAAGGGGGGCGGAAACATCCCGAGCAGGATTACGTGCGGGTGGACACGACCAACATTTTATTCATCTGCGGCGGGGCGTTTGTGGGACTTGATCACGTCATTACTGCTCGCACCACGCGCAAGCGCTTAGGGTTCGAAATGCACCGCCCTGAGGTCGAACTGGAAGGCCATACCAGCGTTCTGCATGAGACTCGGTCCGAGGATTTGATTAAGTTCGGTATGATTCCGGAGTTTGTGGGCAGATTTCCCGTTATCACGACGCTCTCAGACCTGGATGTCCCAGCCATGATCGGTATCCTCACGGAGCCGCGCAATGCGCTTATCAACCAGTATCAAGCCCTATTCGAGATCGAGGGAGTAACGCTTCAATTTACCGAGGGGGCGGTCAAGGCAGTGGCCAGGCGAGCAGCGGAGATGAAGATCGGTGCGCGAGCGCTCCGGTCCGTCCTTGAGGATGTCATGCTGGATTTGATGTACGACGTGCCGGCTATTCAAGGCGTGAAATCGATCATCATTACAGAAGAGGTCATTGCAGGGATAGGGCAACCGAAGATTCTCGCCTGACAGGCTGCTGAAAAGTCACGCCAGCATCGTTCTCGCCGGAAAGCGTCCTCAAGGTGGCTCACTCGGAGCACGAGCCGTCTTGGAAGCCTGGGTAGGCGTGTGAGAATGCTACGCTTCCGCTGCTTACATCGGCTGCGGCCTTGGTGGATGGCCTTCTTGAGCATCCTGCAAGATTGTGCTCCTGTCGTGCCACAGGCACGGACTTTCGAAGTTCTCGCGCGCGAAAATCCCCCCACAGCGTCCCTAAGGCCCCGCTAAATGAAGCCACAGATACACCCCGTCTCTGTCTATCTGTGCGGGGGACAAACCCTCACACCCACATCGGGGCCTCTTGCCGGGCAAGAGGCATGCACCGTGTGCTGCGCATACGCCGCTGGGCTAGATCCCAAGCCTAGGCAGCCCGCTTGATTCGCGTTTCGCTCACGATGGCGTTGGAGGCGCTGCTGCTATCGCCGGATCTTGAGATCCGCTTCTTTTCGGACTCGCTTTCTCCTGCCATCGACCAAGCCAGCAGCCCGATGAGCGCACCCATCGTGACGAGACCGATCATCTCGACCATGTGCCACCTCTCTTTTTGTCGAATCCTGTCGTCCCTCGCATTCCCTGGCCCGTGTCCTACGCAGCATATCGATCGCGAGTCGGCATCTCTCTTGTCGGCTCACTTCCTCTTTCCCCGCTGCGACCGGACTGATTGAGCGATCCCTCCTCGTCGGCATACATCAGATCTATGCAGATGAAGAAGACCGCCACCAGAGCGACGAGACCCGCCACGATTCCCCAATAGACCCCTGACATATGTCACTCACTCGCGTGTGCACCACACGAGTCCTTCCCTTACGCCGCTATTCGATAAACCCATCGGCCATTGTTGCGGTTCATCTCTGCCATCGCTTTTCGTTCCCGGATCGTCGCGGCCATCGTGAGTCCTGCGAAAAAGATTGCCACTAAGCCCAGGGCGGCTGCAGCCAGGACTCCTACCGGGATTTGCGGCAACGCGGCTTCGTCCTGGGATGCGACGACTGTGTGCGTTGGAGTGGGTTCGGCGACTGCGAGTTGCGTGAGCCGGTCCGCCAAGGCACCGGTACGAACGGCTGCGACGATCAAACTGGCCAGCTGATACTCATTCTTGGCCAAGCTCTCTTCCAACGTCGATTGTAGATAGGTCATGTGCAGAATCGCCCGGCCCAGTTGTTCCTGGATTGACAGGCTCAGGCCTCGATAGTCTTGCGCTGCCGCGATGATCCTGTGCCCGAGCGTCGCTTGCCAGGTCGAAGCGAACTCCTGGTCCAGGCGCTGCCCCCTGGCTTCGGTCGTCTGAATCATGCGGTCGTTATATAGGGAGAGGTATTGATCTGCGGACAACAGTTCGCTTCGAACGCCGCGCTTCGTAAAATTCACGATCTCGCGTCCCATGACGGTTTGGACGCGGGCAGCATGGCGATCGGGAACGGTGGCTGCATCGTGCAGGATCGACCCGAAGGGCCCGCCAGGCATGGATTGCAGATTGTGCTCGGCCATGGTTGCCCGGTTCCACTCGGTGATGGCCTCCGCCATGCCCAGGGTGCTACGGCGTTCCAGGGTCGCGCGCTCGACGATGGCCTGGCCAAGCGCCGGCTGAAGCATGGTCATGCCGGCCTGTATCCCTGTTGGTTGCTCAAGTGGAGCATAGACAACCGGCGTGACCAGGAAGGTGCCAGTAGCTGCGACGAAAAATAGGAGTGCGCCGAAAACGATCGCACACATGCCCACACCCACGATGACATCGATTGTGGTGTATCTACGCGACATAACAACCTCCTTGTTGCCTCGGGCCATTCGATGAGCGGTCAGCGTTCGCAGGTCGTCCGGCTCGAGTGACGCGATACCGCGTTGGGTGAGTTGCAGCGGACTTGTTCGGCAGGTTCTGCTGAATAGTTTTGCGACAGGCGGAGACGGTGTGAGCGCAGGACTGAGTGCGGACAGGCGTCCCGTCACAAGGCGACAGGGTTATGTCGTTGGAAAGCGCGAGATCGGTGTGGAGGGTATACCCAGCAGGCCCATCCCGTTGGATTTGTGTTCCACTGAGGATCATGGCCACCACCTCCAGAATGAGGCAGCTTGTGAACGAGTCTTTACTCTACGCCCCAGCGCCGCACTGGTCAAGAGCGAGAACGGCAAGACCGTGGCGGGCGGAGGGAGTCAGAACACTGAGAGAGCATTTCACTTCCCGTTCTCAACGGCGACGACTCGTTCGTCGGGTTGAACGTGGATGCGCGTGGGACATCGTCATCGTTCCGATAAAACAGGTGACGCCCCTCGCCTGTGACGCCGCGATGTGTGCGGTCGAGCAGCCCGATGAGTTCGCGGCGTCAATTGGGTGCCGACCCCTGGTTTCAACGGAAACAAGGGGCCGGTCTGTGCCGATCTGCGGGGCATGATCCGACGTTACTGCGGGATCGCGTTGACCTTGGTGCCCTCCTTCACAGGTGGTTCGATCTTGATATTCGGTCCCTGAACCGTTGGAAGAATTCC
>JANYAJ010000480.1 GCA_025361385.1 Nitrospira sp. | reverse complement strand
TGAATTGCATGTTAGCCGAGGGGCCTAGCCTCAGGGTTATCGGACGGGCCCTGAGCCGAGTCCCGAGTATCGTATCGGGGCTACCGGCCTGTTGAAATGTGCGTCAGGCCTCATCTGTGGTTTGGAAATCGTTTTCGAAGCGTGAGCGTTACTGCGAAGGACACGGTGGCGCACAGGCTCAAGTAGAAAGCGGGCGCCAAGACGTTTCCGCTCCATTCGATGAGGAGGGTGGCAATCAGCGGGGCCGTGCCGCCGAACAAGGCCGCTCCGATGTTGTAGCCGACCGAGAGGCCGGTATAGCGTTGCGGAGCGGGGAAGAGATCCGCGATTGCGGCGAAGAACGGTCCCATGTAGGAGGCCACCAGCAGGGTCAGGAGGACTTGCGCCGCGATCAGTGAGGGCAGGTCATTGCTCGTGAACCAGAGAAAGGAGGGATAGGACAGGAAGGCAAGTCCCGCGGCTCCCGCCATCAGGAGGGGCGTCTGGCCGATTCGGTCAGACCAGGCGCCGAAGAGGGGAATCGAAATGGCGAGGAGCGCCATGCAAGCCGTATTAACGGAGAGCAGGGTCGCGAGAGGGATGGTCGTGACCGTTCCGAGGTAGGTCGTGAGATAGATGTACAAGAGATAAAATGCTACGCCGTGCAGCCATACCAGGCCGATGATCTTGGCGACGGAGCCTGGATGTGAGCGGAACACGTCATGGATAGGGGTTGCTGAGAGCGTTCCTGCCATGCGACTGGATTCAAAGGCCGGGGATTCCGGAACGCTGGTTCGCACGTACCATCCCGCCACGGCGATGAGGCCTCCCATCACGAACGGAATCCGCCAACCCCATTGATGAAGTGCCTCTTCCGTGAGGCTCGACGCAATCAGTGCGCCCACACCGGATCCCAGCAGCGCTCCGATTTGAGCGCTGAATCCCGCCCAACTCCCGACATAGCCTCGCTGCGAGGCTGCCGCATGTTCGACGAGGAAGGTGGCGGATCCGGTGAATTCTCCGCCGACCGACAATCCCTGGAGAAACCGGCAGAGCGTCAGGGCGACGGGGGCAAGCACCCCGATGGTGCTGTAGGTCGGCAGAAGCCCCACCAGACAGGTCGGGATCGCCATGAGGAGGATCGACCAGGCCAACGCATGGCGTCGTCCCAACGTATCGCCCCAATAGCCGAACAGCATGGCTCCAAGGGGCCGTGCAAGAAACCCGACGGCAAAGACTCCGAAGGCAGAGATCAGCGACAGCGAGCGGGAATCGGAGGGGAAGAACAGAGAGGCCAGCACCGGTGCGAAGTATCCATAGAGGGCGAAGTCATACCATTCGAGCACGTTGCCGATCGCTCCAGCGAGGAGGGTCTTCTTCATCGCTGGGGTCGTCGACAGGCTCATAGGAGCAGCGTCCCTGGTGTGGTCCCCACGCTTGTTTGAGCGTGCGATAGAGTGGCCCGCCAATACAAGCGCTTTCTCGGGGGAGGAGACAGGAGGGGATCGGCCGAGATTATCTCCTCGTGGGCATATTGATTCTTCTATGCATGAGACGTAGCCTAGGCCCGTGATGTGGCGTGAAATGTATCCGTCGTTAAGGAGGGCTGCATATGGGACACATGATGAAATGGTCATGGCTTGCCATGGCCACAGGAGTCTGTGTGCTCGAAGGGTGCGCCGGGCCGGGTCCGTTCGTGACCTATGTGGACACCACCAAAGATTGTGCAGAGATGCTCGTACAGCGGGACATTCAGAAGGTCGCGACGATACGGGAGCGGCGATTTCTGGGAAAGGTCCCGGACAGTACCGCTCGGTGCCTTGGCGGGGCCCATGCCGAAAATCTCCGTGCGGGGCCGTGGCTGGATTGGCCCAACTATTGGTCTGCAGGCGATGCCACGTCTCGAGCCCCGGCGCGGCTGTTTGCCCATACCAAGGTCCTGGGTCCCAACGCCCATGGGCTTAACGGCGCGCTGTACGATCTGGAAGTGCAACGGATCGAACTCATCAAGTTCAACCTTTTCGATAATAACAACACGTACGAGGCCTATGTCACAGGCCGCGGCGGCGAAGCGGGGCCGGTGCTCAAGACCTGGCCGGAGCTGCGATTGCCCCAGAGCCATCCAGACTACGGAGCCGTCGGCGGCGACCAACCACAAGTGTGCCGGGGAGAGTTGATTCGCTTTCGCAACCTGAGCGGCACGTGCAACGACATCCGCAATCCGCTGATGGGGTCGACGCATCAATTATTTGCGCGGAACGTGCCGTTCGACACGACGTTTCCCGATCTGGGCCTGACCGAAATTTCCAGGAATCGCCATGGAGATCGTGTTGGGCTCCTCAAGCCTGACCCCCAGGTCATCAGCCGGAAATTATTCACTCGCCAGCAATCGCAGTCTGAGAAGTGCCGCGAGGGCCGGGGGTTGACGGGGGAGGCAGCGGAGGCCGAGTGCGAGTACAAGCAGGCGCCGTTCTTCAATGTGCTGGCCGCTTTCTGGATTCAGTTCATGACCCACGATTGGTTCACCCATTTGGAAGAGGGCCACAATCGGCCAGACTGGATGGCTGTCGGCTGTGCCACCCACTTGGTCAAGAACATCGAGCAGCAACTGACGGGTGACGAAATCACGCAGTTGGGCTGCCGTCCTGATGACAAGATTGATGCGGCCCTGATCGCCGAAAGCACGGAGCCCCGGTCATTTACGAAAGGCGGCAAGACCTATCTCACGAGGGCGCCGAAGACCTTTGCCAATCACGTGACCGCCTGGTGGGACGCCTCGCAGCTCTATGGATACGATGAGCGTTCAGGCCAGCGCGTGAAGCGCGATCCCAACGACCGGGCCAAATTATTCCTATTGCCGACCGGGGCGGGCGCAGAGGCCAAGCCCGGCTATCTGCCGATCTTTGAATCGGGTGACCCGATCAATCCTGAATGGTCGGGTCAGGAGGCCACGGCCTTTCCCGACAACTGGTCTATCGGACTGAGTTTTTTTCATAACGTCTTCGCGCGTGAGCACAATGCGTTCGTCGATGCCTTTCGCAAGCAGGCCGAACTCACGCCGGATGGCGACAGCGGCTTGAGAAATCCCGCCGAGCCGGACCGCGTCATCCGCTACAGAGACGCCACTCCGAACGAGTTGTTCGAGGTGGCCCGGCTGGTCGTCGCGGCAGAGATTGCCAAGATCCACACTATCGAATGGACCCCGCACTTGCTCTATAACGAGCCGATGAACCTGGGCATGCAGGCCAACTGGAACGGGATCTTCGAGAAGCAGGAGCTGGTGGCGGATGCATTGCAGGAAGTCGTGCGGGGCCTCGGGGATTCGGAGGATGCGAGGAAGGCCAATAGCCTATATGCGGCTCTGGCAGCCGGACCAGGCATCTTCGGCTTGGGCAACCGGGTCTATGAGGGCTTGCCGCTCGTGGGCCTGATCGATCCTGAGAAAGTCGACCGCTGGGACCTGAAGAACGACGACCACATCAACGGCGGCGTGAACCATTTCGGCTCCCCCTTCAACTTTCCCGAAGAGTTTATCACCGTATACCGGCTGCATCCGCTGTTGCCGGACCTGATCGACTACCGGGAGTGGAACAGGGAGCCGAGCG
The DNA here is from genome assembly GCA_025361385.1 of Nitrospira sp. Lineage (GTDB taxonomy): Bacteria > Nitrospirota > Nitrospiria > Nitrospirales > Nitrospiraceae > Palsa-1315. The sequence continues at coordinate 683 of JANYAJ010000480.1, read as the reverse complement.
TCATCCGGCGGAAGGTGCCGGTGATCGACACCTTCCGGGGCAAGGCCACTGCGGCGATGCGCGAGAAGGGCCTGGCCAATTGGGGGCTCAGCATGGGCCGCCAGCGGCTGGGGGCCTTGACCCTGCAGAACCATCCACAGTTTCTGCAGAACCTCACGATGAATCGCTTGCAGTCTCCCACCCAACAGATCGACGTGGCGGCGCTCGATCTCATTAGGGATCGGGAGCGGGGCGTCCCGCGCTACAACGAGTTCCGCCGGCAATATGGTCTGACCCACTTGACCGGCTTCGACGAATTCGTGGACCAGCGCGAGAAGAATTCGAAGAAGCGGAAAGAGCAGGAGGAGCTCGTGAAGACCCTGCGTGAGGTGTATGGGCAGCACCAGTGCGACGCGTCCAAGAAGATTACCGACGCCCGGTCGAACGACGACGGTTCACCCATCCACGATTGTCTGGGGCATCCAAATGGCAGCCTGATCGACAATATCGAGGACATCGACACAGTGCTGGGATGGCTAGCGGAATTCCGGCGGCCGCATGGCTTCGCCATTTCCGAAACCCAGTTCGTCGTATTCATCCTCAACGCCTCGCGCCGCCTCTTCAGCGACCGGTTCTTCACGTCCAGTTTTCGCCGGGAGTTCTACACGACGCTTGGCGTCGATTGGGTCATGCACAATGGACCG
>JANYAJ010000460.1 GCA_025361385.1 Nitrospira sp. | reverse complement strand
CGCTGGCCTGAATCGATCGACGGAGGACACGATGGTCCGATCCCTGTTTTTGTTCGACATGACGTTTTGGCTCTATCTTGCCGCGCTGACCCTCTATATCGCCTATCTGTTTGCGCGCCGTCCGGTCATGACGTTGGCTCCTGCCGGTCATTCAACGGATAACTTCGATGAACGCGACGGAGCCTGGGCTACCCAATTGGGCCAGATCGCCACGTTGATTACGGTGTTTGGATGGATCGTGAATACCGGTGCTCTGTTCACGCGAGCCTTCGAGCGGATGCAGACATCAGGAACCTTTGCGCCCTGGTCCAATCAGTTCGAAGCGATGGCCTATGTGTCCTGGGCGATCATTCTAGGCTATGTGCTGTTAGAGCTGCGCTACAAGATCAAAGCCATCGGCGCCTTCGTCGTGGGCATCGGGTTTATTGCGATGGGTGCCGCTTCGCTATTGCCCTATCGATACCAGACGGCAGAACCGCTCGTGCCGGCGTTGAACAGCTATTGGATTTATATCCATGTGTCGATCACGCTGACCAGCTATGCGGCATTTGCGATGGCCGGGGGGCTGGGCGTGATGTACCTCTTTAAGGAGCGGGCGGAACGACGGGGGAGCACCTCCCGCTTCTACGCCGCCTTTCCGGATCTCGAGACCATCGATGAGTTAGGCTATAAAGCCATTACGGTCGGCTTCCCCTTGCTGGCCTTCGGCATTATCCTCGGGGCGATGTGGGCCAACTATGCGTGGGGCGGTTATTGGAGTTGGGATCCGAAAGAGACCTGGTCGCTGATCGTCTGGCTGATCTATGGTGCCTACATTCATGCCAGGATGACGCGCGGGTGGGAGGGGCACCGTGCCGCCGTGTATGCGATCTTCGGCTTCTTGATGGTCGTCTTTTGTTTCTGGGGCGTGAACTTCTTGCTTTCAGGCCTCCATGCCTATGCATAAGATTTCTGTGGTTGCCTCACCTTCAGGTCACCATGACTGAACCATCGATATCTACATCTTCTGTTGCCGCGCCTGTGTCAGGGGGCTCACGCCTCTTGATCGTCTTGGTCGGCGCCGCCATTCTCGCGGTGGTGTTCGGTATCGTCTGGATGCAGAGCGCCCAGTATGAGCTGCTGACGGTGGGGAAGCCGGCGCCTGACTTTGCCCTGACCGATCTGAACGACAAGCCCCAGAGGCTCTCGGACTTTCGAGGCAAGGTGGTGTTTCTGAATTTTTGGGCGACCTGGTGCAAACCCTGCCGTGAAGAAATGCCTTCGATGGAAGTGCTCCACAAGAACTTCGAGAAGGACGGCCTGGTGGTTCTGGCGGTCAGCATCGATCGCGTGACGACGACCAAAGACATTCCTCCATTCATCAAGGGTATGAATCTGACATTCCCTGTCTTGATCGATTCCTGGGGAAAGACTGACAAGCCTTATAAACGCATGGGCGTCCCAGAAACGTTTATCATCGACCAGCAGGGCGTCATTCGAGAGATTGTGATCGGGCCGCGGGATTGGACAAGACTCGATAGCCTGCAAGTGTTGACCAAGTTGCTCAACGTGACTCCCAAAGCTGCCGATGTTCAATCATTGGACGGTGGAGCGAGGAAGGGATGATGAGGTTGGTCATTGTTGGAATTGTGGCCATGCTAATGGTCACGCTGGTTGGAATAGGCGGAGCGGCAGCGCCAGATATTCTGCCGGTTGCTGAACGCAACGTTGTGAAACTTGGTGAGCCAGCCCCGAATTTCCGCCTTCGAGACTTGAACGGCCACTCGGTTGCACTGTCGGACTTGCGTGGCAAAGTGGTGTTGTTGAATTTTTGGGCGACCTGGTGCGGCCCTTGCCGGGTGGAGATGCCGGCGATGGAAGAGCTCTACCGGACATTTTCACGGAATGATTTTGAGATTCTCGCGGTGTCCACGGACGCGCAAGGCGCGTCCGTCACCAGGCCGTTTCAGCAAGAGAACCACCTGACGTTCCCCATCCTCCACGATGCCGATTATCGTGTGGGATTGACCTATGGTGCACGGAGCCTTCCGATGACTTTCATGGTGGACCGGCAAGGAATTGTCCGGCACCAAATTTTCGGCGCGCGCGACTGGGGAGCGGCTGAGGCACATCAGCTGGTGCAGATGTTGATGAAGTCATAGCAGGATGCTGAAAACGTCCGCCAGCCTGGAAACGTTGAACGATGAGTGATGAACGATGAATGAGGAAGCTGATTTTCATTCCAGCGTTTCGAGTTCATCGTTCAGAGGTTAGGAGCCTGTCAGACCTTGTCGCAATCGATCACGAATATTTCTCTTGTGGCGGCCTTTTCGGCCGGCTTGCTGTCGTTTGTCTCGCCCTGCGTGCTTCCACTGGTTCCCTCGTACATTTCCTATATTACCGGGCTCTCCATCGAGCAACTCACCGACTCGACGGTGCGGTCGAAGTTTAAGAAGTCCATCGTCGTCAATGCCCTGTTGTTTATCGCCGGATTTACCACGGTCTTCGTGTCCTTTGGCGCGTCTGCCAGCTTCATCGGGCAGGCCTTGATTACCTATCAAGATCACATCAGACGGATCGGCGGGATCCTGATCATCATCTTCGGTCTCTACTTATTGGGGATTTTGAATATCAGCTTTCTGAAGATGGAGCATCGCTTCCAATTCAGAAGTCGACCGGTCGGGTATGTGGGATCGTTCTTGATCGGCATCGCGTTTGCCGCCGGCTGGACGCCCTGCGTCGGGCCGGTGCTCGGGACCATCTTGCTGTATGCCAGCACCACCGATTCATTGTTGAACGGGGTGCTGTTGCTGACGAGTTATTCGATGGGATTAGGACTGCCGCTATTTCTTACGGCCCTGGGAGTCGATCGGTTCCTGGCCTACTTCAAGCAGGCGCGCCTATATTTGTGGGGCGTTTCGACCGTGAGTGGGGTGTTGCTGATCATCGTGGGCGTCATGATTTATGCCAATACTCTTACGATGATTACTGGTTTTCTAGAACGGCAGGGGATAGGTTGGTACCTCGGTCAGTAGTCTAGCCGTCAGCGTTCAGCCTTCAACTAACGAATTACAATCAAGAACTTTGAAAGTCTGCTGACAAGCTGAATGCTGATAGCTTCGATGCTGTTTGGAATCAACACCAAGCGCCGAGGCGGCAGGTCACAAACGATTGGCCTAACCCCAGTGCCGAGGCGGAAGGAAGGCGGAAGGATCCAGTCGGGACAGAGGGGAGGAGTCCCGTTGCGAGACTGAGCTGATTCCCTGATGGGGAGGCGGATGACGAATTAGCAGGTGATGCGGGCTCGGTTTGTTTTGCCAGCAGCGGAGCAGATTTTCCACTACCAATTTTTGCGAGCAGGCTCTTACCCTCTCCGACATGCGCGTTGCCAGGATATTTCTCTGCCAGCAAGGTCAGTTGTTCGCTGGCCCAATCGTCTGCACCCAAGTCGTGGTAGCTGAGCGCCAAGAAGTACAAGGCATCGGGTGCGATCGACTTGTCGGGGTAGAGCTTCATAATTTGTTCGAAGCGATGTGCGGCGGCCAGATAGGAACCCCGTCGATAATAGAATTGCCCCACGAAAAGATGCATCTGCGCGAGGAGATCGTGGCATTCCTGGATCTTCTGGAGCGCTTGCCCGTCGTACCGGCTGCCTTGAAAGTCTTTCCGCAGCCGCTCAAAGGCTTCGATGGCTTTCTGGACAGGGTCTGGGTCGCGATCGATCCCCTTGGCCCGCTTCATCTGGCTTTCTCCGATCCGGAAGGCGGCGTAGGAGGCGAGGGTATGGGTGCGATGGAGGTCGAGGAAGTGGTTATATTCCACGACGGCTTCCGTGTATTCCTCTTTCTCGAAGAACGCTTCGCCTCGCTTCATGATGACGTTGGGGTCGTAGTTCTTCTCGATTGTATCGCCCAGGAAGATCTGCTCGTCGGTGCCGCTCAGGGCTTTCTTGGTTGTATCTTGGGG